>CANOGI010000305.1 GCA_947565475.1 uncultured Eubacteriaceae bacterium | reverse complement strand
GTTTTGGACTTATTGGAACATTTTCCAAGGGATTATAACGATAGAAGCGATTTAAAAAAAACGGACGAGATTGTTATAAATGAGGAAAACACTGTTAAAGGCGTTATATCAACCAAACCAGATATATTTACAAAAGGCAAGTTTCAAATTGTCAAGGCGAAAATACACGACGACAGGGGAACTTTATACGCCGTTTGGTTTAATCAGCCATATCTTAAAAATACTTTGAAAATTGGGGAAACATATGTTTTTACGGGAAAAGCGGTTTTAAAATATAATTCCGTTACCCTTGAGTCGCCTGACTTTGAGATATACGGTGAAAAGGAGCTTTTATCGACGGGAAGAATTGTTCCTGTATATTCGGCGACGGCCGGACTTTCTCAAAAGATTATAAGAAGTGTTATAAAAAGCGTTATTGATAATATCAGCGGGAAAATAGACGAGTTTATTCCCGATAATATCAGAAAAAAATATAAACTGTGCGAGAGAAAATTCGCTGTGTTTAACATTCATTTTCCTGAAAACGATGAAAGCTTTTTTATCGCCAGAAAGCGCCTTGTTTTTGAGGAGCTTTTTCTTTTGCAGGCAAAGCTTTTACAGGTTAAGGGATTTATAAAAAAAAGGGAACGCGCGGTTGTTATTGAGGATTTTGATATAAGCGGCTTGACAGAGGTGTTGCCGTTTTCATTCACTAACGCTCAAAAAAGGGTTTTATCCGAGATTATATCGGATTTTAAAAATGGGACTACAATGAGCAGACTTGTTCAGGGAGATGTTGGGTCGGGGAAAACGGCTGTCGCTATGACTGCCGCGTATATTATGGCGAAAAATGGTTATCAGACGGCTCTTATGGCACCGACAGACGTTCTTGCCAATCAGCATTTTGAGTCTTTCTCAAAGGTTTTTGAGAAACTTGGCATAAAATGCGCGCTTTTATCAGGCGGTCTTAAAAAAAGCGAGAAAAGGCGGGTTTATGAGTCTATTGAGCTTGGATACGCTAAAATTGTGATAGGTACTCACGCGGTTATTCAGGACGCCGTTAAATTTGATAATTTGGGGCTTGCCATAACTGACGAACAGCATCGTTTTGGAGTGAGGCAGAGAAATAAACTCTCAAAAAAAGGGGACAATCCTCATATTCTTGTTATGACGGCGACTCCTATTCCACGTACTCTCGCCCTTATTCTTTACGGGGATTTGGATATTTCCGTTATTGACGAACTGCCTCCGGGGAGACAGAAAATAGACACGCTTTTCGTCAACTCCTCTTATTATCAGAGAATTTACTCTTTTATTAAAAAACATATTGACAGAGGAAAACAAGCGTATATTATATGTCCGACTATTGAGGAGGGGGAGAAAAACGACCTTAAAGCCGTTGAGCAGTATACGGAAAAGCTTAAAAACGAGGTTTTTCAGAATTATAGGGTGGAATGTATTCATGGAAAATTTAAGGCGGACTATAAAAATTATGTTATGGAAAGCTTCTCAAAAGGGGATATTGATATTTTAGTATCGACAACGGTTATTGAAGTGGGTATAAATGTCCCGAACGCTGTTATTATGCTTATTGAGAACGCCGAGCGATTTGGTCTTGCCCAGCTGCACCAGTTACGGGGAAGAGTAGGTAGAGGAGCCGAGAAATCTTACTGTATATTGGTGAGCGATTCGGAAAACAAAGTAGCTAAGGAACGTATGGAAATTATGACAAAGTCGTCAGATGGTTTTGAGATTTCTGAAAAGGATTTAAGTTTAAGGGGGCCGGGGGATTTTTTTGGGACAAGACAGCACGGCATACCAGAGCTTAAAATAGCGAACTTGTATAAAGATATTGAGATATTGAAAGAGGTTAGAAAAGCATCTGAGGAGTTATACATGAACGACCCATTTCTCGAGAGAGAGGAAAATCAGAAACTTGCCTTAGAGATGGATAAGTTTTTCAGGGAAAGCGACAATATTGATTTTGGGTAAGCTGTGGGCTTATGCGAAAGGTATGTTTTACGGCGACTAAGCTTGAGAATGAGCGATATGAAGAAAACGTAAAATTATTCTTATGGATATATGAAAGATATAGAGTTTTATCTCTTGACTATAACGTAGAGAAAATGATTTTTAGCTGTCTGTGAAGACAGGAGGGTCAGTTATAGCGATTTTATAAATTTTTAGGGCAAAGAAATAAAATAATTATTTAATATATCGGGTTTTGCTAAAATTTGTGTATTTATTTTTTTGTTATATATGAATTGTTTATTTTAAGATTTGCTGATTATAAATTAAATTTTATTTAAAAAGCATTTGCCAGTTTATACATTATGTTGTATAATATATAAGCGGTTATTAAATATTGCCTCCGTGAGGAGGCTTACTTATATATTTGGATAATTTTAATCGGCAAAGGAAGTCTTCCGCTTTTTAAGTGGGGGTACTTACTCTTGTATTCAGGAGGGGTACAAGCCAGGTTGCAAGGGTGAGCGGCAAAACGAAGCTTTGCGACCAGCCTTACTCTGAAT
>CANOGI010000304.1 GCA_947565475.1 uncultured Eubacteriaceae bacterium | reverse complement strand
GTTATGGACACGGTGAAAAGAAGTGAAAAGCTTCTTTTACAATATGAGGAAAAACTCCATCTTGTTGATAAATTTACTTCAAGAAAAGAAAAAATTGAACAAATTCAGAAAAAGCTTGACGAAGTGATAAAAGATGATTTTGAGCTTTCTGAGAAGATTTGTTTGATTAAAAAAATGTTATTTGAAATATTGGATTAATACGGAGGCGCGTTTATGGCTTTTGAAAATCTGTCTTCAAAACTTCAAGATGTTTTTAAAAAATTAAAAGGCAAGGGCAAACTTAGCGAAAAGGACGTTAAAGACGCTTTAAGAGAGGTTAAGCTTGCTTTACTTGAAGCGGACGTGAATTTTAAAATTGTTAAGGATTTTATTAAAAAAATTACGGAAAAGGCTGTCGGGGAGGAAGTTCTCGGAGGGCTTAATCCTGGTCAGCATGTGATTAAAATTGTTAATGACGAGCTTATTGAGCTTATGGGAAGTACTCAAAGCAAACTTACTTTTTCTCCTAAAGCTCCTACCATATACATGATGGTTGGGTTGCAAGGAGCCGGTAAGACGACAACTACGGGAAAGCTCGCAGGGCAGTTGAGAAAACAGGGTAAAAAACCTCTTCTTGTGGCCTGTGATGTTTATAGGCCTGCCGCTATTAAACAACTTCAAGTTGTTGGAAGCACTTATAATATTCCTGTATTTTCTATGGGAAATATCGACCCTGTTGAAATAGCTAAGGAATCTCTTAAATACGCTTCAGAAAATGGAAATGACATTATTATTATAGACACGGCGGGGCGCCTTCATATAAATGAGGAGCTTATGGATGAGCTTGAAAATATTAAAAATGAGGTTCATCCACAGGAAATTCTTCTTGTTATCGACGCGATGACAGGACAGGACGCCGTAAATGTCGCTGAGGTTTTTAATGACAAGCTTGGGATTGACGGGGTTATCGTCACTAAGCTTGACGGGGACACAAGAGGTGGTTCGGCTTTATCTGTAAGAGCTGTTACGGGAAAACCAATTAAGTTTGTCGGTATGGGAGAGAAATTAGAGGACCTTGAGCCTTTTTATCCGGACAGAATGGCTTCTCGTATTCTTGGAATGGGAGATGTTTTAAGTCTTATTGAAAAAGCGCAGCAGGTTTTTGACGAGAAACAGGCTTATGAGCTTGAGAAAAAAATGCGTACCCTTGATTTTACATTTGAGGATTTTCTCGCTCAGATGCAACAAGTGAAAAAAATGGGACCGCTTAAAGACTTGATTTCTATGGTTCCAGGTCTTAATCAAGCAAAGCTTGCCGACGCTGACGTTGATGAGAAGTCAATAAACCATATAGAGGCCATTATTCAGTCGATGACTGTTTATGAGAGAAAAAATCCCGATGTTTTAAATGGGTCAAGAAAAAAACGAATTGCCAGAGGAAGCGGTCGCTCTATTCAAGAAATAAACAAACTTTTAAAACAGTTTGAGGAAATGAAAAAAATGATGAAGATGATGACCGATATGACTAAGGGAAAGAAAGGAAAATTTAAATTTCCTTTTTTCAAATAAATTTTTATTATTTATAATTATTTTTCAGGAGGTGAAAAAAATGGCTGTGAAAATCAGATTAAAAAGATTAGGCGCTAAGAAAGCTCCTTTTTATAGAATCGTTGTTGCTGACGCGAGAACTCCGAGAGGCGGTAAATCTATTGATGAAATAGGTTACTATGATCCTACAAAAGAGCCTGTCGTTCTTAAAGTTGACGCTGAAGGCGCTAAAAAATGGATTGGCAACGGCGCTCAACCTACAGATACTGTTAGAGCTTTATTAAAAAAAGCCGGTGTTATTGAGTAAAAATTTACTTGGAGGGGTATTTTAAATGAAAGAGTTACTTGAGATACTTTCTAAGAATTTAGTTGATTCTCCGGAGTCAGTTTCTGTTGAGGAGAGAGTTGACGACGACGGTACCATTATACTTGAGCTTTCCGTAGCGGAGGCCGATATGGGTAAAGTTATCGGAAAACAAGGCAGAATAGCTAAAGCTATTCGTACTGTTGTGAAAGCGGCGGCTATTCACGCTGACAAAAAAGTTGTTGTTAAAATAATGCAATAATATTTTTTCAAAAGATGTTTTTCGGAAGGCCACCCTTCCGAATCTCTTTTGATTTTTTTTGCGGCGGGTTTTCGCCGTTTTTTGTATAATACTAATCTCACTTTAAAGACTGATTGAATAAAGTGACATAAAAATAAAAAATATTTTACGAGTGTACCGCTTTGAAATTTCAGTTGAGGGAATTTTAATTTTTAAACGCTGAATGTGTAAAGAGGATTTTAAAGTAATCTGTGAAAGTTTAAGTAAAATAAATTTTTTCGTAAAATTATTTTTATTTCTTCTTTGCGTGGTGCTTCCTTAAATGAGATTAGTATAAAATTTTTTATAGGGGTCTTAAAATTGAAAATAAGAAAAATGGAAAGAAAAGATATATCGGGAGTTGTTGAACTCCTTAAACAGGTTGAAACTATACATCATATGGGAAGACCCGATTTATTTAAGAGCAATTCTGTTAAATATAAT
>CANOGI010000303.1 GCA_947565475.1 uncultured Eubacteriaceae bacterium | reverse complement strand
CTTAAACGATAAAATTCCAGTATTTTTTCAGCAGAAATTGTTTCCGGAAGTGATGTGATTACAAAAATATAATTATGTGAAAATTTTGTTTCCTCACTTGTTTTGATTTGTCTTCTAACATCATTTCGTTTTAAGCGCTTTTCCTCAATTATTATTTCTTCCTTTGTTTTTTTCACAGCGCATATTCTTGCTTTTATATAATTGTTTTTGCTGCCCTTAATATAAACTGTTAGTTCAGACACATCTTTTTTTATCTTTTTCAACCAATCTGTTAAGATTATTTTTTCCTTATTTTCATCATAAAGATTAAACGCTTTATTTTTTATTCTTAAAATAAAATTCCCACCATTATCAAGACAATATTCAATTCCTGACAAACTTGCATACGCACGATCACCTATTATTAAGTCTTTTTCATTAATTTCAAAATTTTTTAATGTTTCTCCCGTTGATTGTTCAGTTATTTTAAACTGATGACAATTTAATGTAAATAAATCAATCGCGTAATGTAAATGCCATAATTTTTTTACCGCGCCTTTTTGCGTAATATCTGAGGCGTCAACCGCAATAACATTATATGGTTCTAATTCTAATGGTTTTTTATAATTTATTATCTCGTTTGGCGTAATTTTTTCTTTAAGCCATTTTATCCAATCTTTGCATTTTATAAATCTCTCCATAAATGCCACATCACTTATTTTACCAATATTACGCATAAGCGCAAACTGACATACATCAATTAATGAATGGTTATCAAAAAGATAAAATATTACTAATATTAAAAGTTCTTTTGGACTTTTAATTATTCTTTTTCTTGTTATGGCTTTATTTTCGTAACAAGCTTTCTCATATTCTTTTGGCATTATTTTTATTAATTCTGTTATATTCATATAAATCACCCTTCTTTATTCTATCACTTTTTTGACTTATATGAAAGATTAACTTAGTGCATATGGGACGCTGTCCCACACCCGGAGGGCCTTTTTAAAGGCTTGACCTAAACTTTATAATGCAAAGCTTTCGCTTTGCCGAATCTAGAAAAACTTCTGAGCAAAACTACGTTTTGCTGTTATTTTTAATCGGGCTCACGTTATTTGCTAAAAACATTATTATATATACCCTTTGCATACATCAATCCACTCATAATAGTTTGAGTATTTTTCTATCTCTTCTATAGTTAATTCTATTGCGCTGTTTCCGCTTCCACATGCCGGAAACACCGTATTAAACCTTTTTAATGATTTATCAAGATAAACAGTTACTCCCTCATTGACGGCAAACGGACAAACACCTCCCACAGCATGTCCAATAAATGTTAATACTTCATCTGGAGTGAGCATTTTAGCTTTTGTTTTAAACTTCACCTTATATTTGGAATTATCAATTTTAGTATCTCCCGCCATAACAATCAAAATAGGATTCCCGTCAGCCATAAAAGAAAGCGTCTTAGCGATTCGACACGGCTCACATTTTAGAGCTTTCGCCGCCAGTTCCACAGTGGCGCTTGACATATCAAATTCCTGTACACGATTTCCAATACCAAATTTATTAAAATATTCTCTTACATTATCTATTGACATATTTATATACCTCCTTAAATCTCATTGTTAATTAACTGGATAAAATATTGTGTTGTAAACCTCGCAAGTATTCTCAAATGGATTATTATAGGAATGGGGAATATCTGCGCGAAAACGAATAGACTGTTTTTCCGACAAAGTTATTTCCTTTCCATCTAAAATCAGTAACAATTTCCCTATAACAACAAAAATATATTCCTCAACACCGCTGCCATGCTTATCTGAATTATATGAACAGCCAAAGTCAAACTCAATAAAAAATGTTTCTACACTTCGAATAGGATCATAAGTAAACAGAGGATACGCTCTCATTTTTCCCTCGCTTTCTAATATAACCTGGTTTTTATTAACACTCATAACAGTATAATCCGCCTGCCGCTCTTCTAAAAAAGAAGAAAGAGGTACTTTCAAACCTGTCGCTATTTTCCAAAGAGTAGTAATTGTCGGAACCGACTGTCCTCGCTCAATTTGTCCCAACATAGGTTTGCTGACATTTGTAATATATGATACCTCCTCTAAACTCAAATTTTTTCTGGCTCTTATTTCTTTTAGTTTTTCTCCTATTATTAAAATTGGTAAATTCATAGAGGCTCCTTTTATCTGTATATTATTATATATTTATAATATATTATAACATCTATTTTTCTATTTTCAAGATATAGTTAAAAGATTATAACAAATAAAAACCAACCTATCAAAATAAAATTATTCTGTAGATTGGCTTATATTTACAATGATTGCGCTTATAGTCAAACCACTCAAAGAATAAACAAGTTCGGCGGTTTAAAATCCTTTTTACGGCGTTAGCATAAGTCGGCATAGGCTATGGACTATACTCTCCTTCCACTGTCTCGCAAAAATAATTTTAATCTCGCCTCCTTTTATTTTCAAGTAGTTTGACTATAACAAAAGAATTTATGTTTTTATCTTTATATTATAACTCATCTATATTTTCCATTTTTTAATTATACTTAATATTTAAAAA
>CANOGI010000302.1 GCA_947565475.1 uncultured Eubacteriaceae bacterium | reverse complement strand
GCTGGTATACGGGAAAGATTTATGGTTCGGGACAGTATAAGGAAAAAGCGGCGGAAGTACATACTATTGACACAATTAAAAACGCTCCTGTTGGGGTTGCTGTCTGGCTGAAAGGGCATATCGGGATTTATTCGGGAATGAAAAACGGTGTGCCTTATTATATCGCTGAGGATGGTTCGGCTTATGGGTGCAGGGAAGTTCCTTTGAGTAAAAATAAATTTACTCATTGGTTTAAAATTTCTGATATTTACTATGAGGATGAGAAAGAAGAGAGGGATAATGAAGCGGCTGAAAAGATTAAAATTAATGTGAACGGTAAGGAATATGAGGTTAATAGGATTTTAAAGGACGGTAAGAATTTTATTTGTCTAAGTGATATGAGACAGGCGGGATTTGATGTTGGGTACAACGAAAGAACAAAAGTTCCGTCTTTTGGAGTGTCAGTCTCTGAGGACAGTATGATTATCGCGGGTAAAGACATAATTGTACATAAAATTTTAAAGTCGAATGAGAATTATATCAGGTTAAGGGATTTGAAAGATATACTTAACATTGATTATGATGAGATAAACAAAAAAGTTATTGTTGACGTGAAGTGAGTTTTAAAATATTTCAATAATTGGGGTATGCGGGTTAAATTCTGTATACCCTAATTTATCTCTTATAACACATAAATAAACATACATAAATTAATTGTTATTTTGTTTGGAGGTATTTTGTTTGAATGAGAAACCGATAAAAAATGTTGTCTCACTGTCAGGCGGAAAAGACAGTACGGCTATGATTTTAATGATGCTGGAAAAAAATATGCCTGTTGATTTAATTTTGTTCTGTGATACGGGCAAAGAATTTCCGGCTATGTTAAGGCATATTGATAAGCTGGAAAAATATATAGAGCGTCCGATTATCAGGTTAAAAGCTGAAAGGGAATACGATTATTATTTATATCAGCATAAGGCAAAAAGTAAAAATCACAGTAATGATATTGGTTATGGCTGGCCGTTTTCCAACGGAACAAACCGCTGGTGTACCTCAAAATTAAAAACAGATGTTATTAATAGGTATTTGAGAGAACTCAACAAAAATTATACTGTAAAACAATATGTCGGCATAGCGGCTGACGAGCCGAAAAGAATAAAAGATAAAATATATCCATTATACGATTTTGGCATAACCGAGAAAGAAGCTTTACAATATTGCTATAATAAAGGTTTTGATTGGGAGGGACTTTATGAGATATTTGACAGAGTATCCTGCTGGTGCTGTCCTTTTCAGTCCCTCGACAGTTTAAGGAATTTAAGAAAACACTTTCCGAAACTTTGGGACGAATTAAGAATAATGGATAAAAAAACGTGGAATAAATTTAAAGCGGATTATACGGCTGAACAGCTTGAAATGCGGTTTGAGTTTGAGGAGAAATGTAAAAATATTGGAATGAATATAAAAAGCAGAGAGTTTTTTAAGGAACTAAAAATACTTTTAAAGCAGCAAGGGGTAAGCGGAGTTTATAAAAACGGAGGATTTTTTAAGACTTTCGGCGGAAGCGGTTGTAATGGGAATATGTGAGTATTTGGGGGTTGAGTTTAAGACGGAAAAGACGATTGAGGAAAGCAAGGCGGAAATTTTGAGAAAAACTATTGGCGTTGCTGTAAATGGGGAAAAAGATTTTACGGAGGGGTATTTCGATGACGGAAAAAATCTTTTCATTGCTGATTTTATAAGGCGGCTGGGATTTGACGTTGGGTATGACGAGGATACAAAACAGATTATTGTAAACCCTAAAAAGGTGAGACTGAATGTTGACGGAAAGGAAATGAGCGTTGAGGCGGTTAATATTAACGGGTTTAATTTTTGCCAGATGAGAAAAATTGTTGACGTTCTTGGCGGTAATGTGACAGCGAGTGAAAAAGGGGAGGTGTATGTAAAGGTTAGGAATACTATTGTTTAATTTTATTGATATGATGAAAAGCTCTTGCCTGAATAAATTCCGGCAAGAGCTTTTATTTTTTACCAAAGTCAAAGAACGTTTATTCGTAAAGTTATAATATAAGAAAAAATATTTGTTGTAAATTTTTAAAGGAGGTATATTATGAATAGTTTTTTATCGTGGGTTGGCGGGAAAAATTATTTAAAAAAGGAAATTGTGAGCCGGTTTCCTCCAAAGTATGAAAGATATATTGAGGTATTCGGCGGGGCGGCGTGGGTGCTGTTTTATAAAGATAAAAACGGCTATGAGGTGTATAATGATTTAAACAGTGATTTGGTTAATCTCTTTAAATGTGTTAAATTTCATTTGCCGGAACTGAAAAGGGAGCTGAGCGGCGGTTTAAATTCACGGCAGTTATTTAATGAGATGAAAGAAAGCTGTGGATTTAAGGGATTGACGGACATTCAAAGGGCCGTGAGGTTTTTTATGCTTATAAAAACAAGTTACGGAAGTAAAGGTTATCATTTTGGGTGCGATAAAAAAAATATAAATACTATGGCTGATTATTTGGACAGGGTACAGGAAAGGCTTTGCAATGTCATTATTGAGAATATGAGTTTTGAGAAAATAATTGAGAGATATGACAAAAA
>CANOGI010000301.1 GCA_947565475.1 uncultured Eubacteriaceae bacterium | reverse complement strand
TAATAAAGACATCTGGCTTTACGTAATGTATGTAGATGATATGACAAACCGAGAGATTATTGAAAATCGGGTAATAGAGACTCTTATGATTGAAATAAAAAAAACGCCCCCTAAAGAAAGTGAGTTAAAAGATAATCTATTCAAAGGGTTACTTGATGGCGGAATTACCACGGCTGATGTAAAAGAGGAGAAAGACCTCGATTTAGCCTGTACGGAGATTCTTTCAGGAAATACTCTACTTCTTGTTGATGGGTTTTCTAAATGCCTTATTATCTCAACAAAGGGATTTCCCAAAAGGGGAGTTTCAGAGGCGGAGACAGAAGTTGTTGTTCAAGGCTCAAAAGAAGCTTTCGCTGAGTCTTTTAGAATAAATACGGTTCTTATAAGGCGTAGGATAAGGGATACACGTCTTAAAATAGAGCAAATTAAAGTAGGCAGACGGTCAAAGACAGATGTTGGAATAGTGTATATCGACGATATTGTAAGGCCTGAAATTCTTGAGGAAACCAAAAGAAGAATTAATGAGATTGATATTGACGCTATACTTGACAGTGGATATATAGAGCAGCTTATCGAGGATGATTATTTATCGCCTTTTCCTCAAATACAACTTACTGAAAGACCTGATAAAGCCGCTTCAGCTCTTTTAGAGGGCAGAGTTGTCATTATTGTGGATAACACTCCTTTTGTACTTATGGTACCCGCTATACTGACTTCTTTTTATCTGTCGTCAGAGGATTATTATCAGAGATGGGAAATTATGAGTTTTGTGAGAATCATAAGGTATATTGCGGGGTTTATAGCTGTCGCTCTTCCAGGACTGTATATCGCGACGGCTGTATACCACCCATCTATGATTCCCACGCAGCTACTGTTTAAAATAGCTCAGTCAAGGGGTGATGTTCCGATTCCAGCGGTTTTTGAGGTGCTTCTTATGGAAATCGCGTTTGAAACATTAAGAGAGGCTGGAATACGGCTTCCGTCAGCTATAGGAAGCACGCTTGGAATTGTCGGGGGAATTATAATAGGACAAGCTGCCGTTGAAGCTGGTCTTGTTAGTCCTATTGTTGTAATAATTGTGTCTCTTACGGGACTTTGCAGTTTTTCAATTCCTAATATAGCGCTTGTTTCAGGTTTTAGGCTTATGAAATATATTATAATTTTCTTTTCTGCCGTTTTGGGCTTATTTGGTTTTTGGATTGGGGCGCTTTTAATTCTAATTCATCTTGTGAATTTAAAAAGTTTTGGAATACCATTTATGTTTCCATTTACATCGGCGGAAAATATGTCTGATTTAAAAGATACGTTTTTTAGATTACCAATTATTAGAATGAAAAAGAGGCCTGTTTTCGCTAATCCTAAGCAAAAAATAAGGTTAAGGGTCCAAAGAAATTCCGAGAGGAGGAAGTAGATGTTTTCTTCAAATAATAAAATTTCTGTGAGGCAGCTTCAAATTCTTTTGATTTTAGACATATTCGGAATGGGAATAACTTTTTTACCAAAAAAAATGGCGGAATTTGGCGGGCAAAATGGATGGATATGCGTTATACTTGGGGTGGTATTTGCTTGCTTATGCGCTTGGATTTCCGCAAGCCTCGCTGAAAAATTTCCTGAAGATGATTTTGTGACTTATGTTGGAAAAATTGTTTCAAAACCTCTCGCTGTTATTATAACAACAGGTTTTATTTTAAAAATAATTTTTTCGCTTTCTATGGAGCTTAGAATTTTCAGCGAAATTTTAAAACAGACGATTCTTTTTAATACTCCTTCTTATGTTATATCAATTTGTATGCTTTTGGTTGGAGCCTACGGAGCTGTAAAGGGATATGAAACAAGGGGGAGGATAGCTGAAATTTTAATATTTGTAATCTTTATCCCTCTTTTTATAATTTTCGCTTTTGTAGCTTCAGGATCAGACTATACCAATCTTATGCCGTTTTTTGATGTGAACGGAAAAGGAATATTTTTGGGTGGGATATTCTCATTGTTTACTTTTTCAGGAATTGAGTTTATTCTTCTCGCTTATCCATATTTAAAAAATAAAAAAACGGCTAAAAAAGAAAGTATTAAGGCTGTTGTTTTTATAGGCGTAATTATGGTGTTGATAACGGTTATTACGATTTCAAAGTTAGGCCCTTTTGATATAAAAAATCAAGTATGGCCGGTTTTAGAACTTATGAATACGGTTGAGTTGCCGGGAGCTTTTCTTGAAAGGCAAGACGCCATTGTTATGAGTTTTTGGATAATGTCTGTGTTCATAATTATTAATGCTGGTGTTTACTTCTCCTCACTTCTTTCTAAGGATATGATTAAAAAAGGGAAAAATATTTGGTATGTGATTATAATTTCAGCAGTGGTATTTTTTATATCGCTTATTCCGACTGATATTAGTGAAATTATAAAAATTACGGATAAAATTTATATGTCTTTCGGTGCGGTTTATATTTTTGTAATTCCTTTTTTACTTTTAATTATAGCGAAGATAAGAAAATTTTGATTATAGCGATTCCATTTTAAATATTTTAACGTGAGTTCGATGAAAAATAACGGCAAAACGTAGTTTTGCTCAGAAGTTTTTGTCA
>CANOGI010000300.1 GCA_947565475.1 uncultured Eubacteriaceae bacterium | reverse complement strand
ATACTTTCGCCGTCGGTTACGAGAATTTTTGTTATACAAAAATTCGAGTAGTCTTTAAAATACTTCTTATTATTTTTAAGTGATTTGACTATAAAATTGATTGACTAAAAGTTTTAATAGAAATCTATTGTTAAAAAGGTATATTTATTTTTGTCTGTATAGAGTTTCCTGTTATCGGAAATAATTATAATCAACAAACTTAAAAACAAATAAGGTAGGCTGTCAAAAATCATTTTAACGGCACTGAAAAAAGCTTACGCGGGCTTTAGGCAGCCGTATTGAGAAAATAATTTTTATCTATCCTTTATTTTGTCGCTTTTTTAGTTTGTTGACTATAAAACATAGAAAGTTTCCAAAAATATTTTTTTAAAGGAGATTTTATATATGGCGGCTCAATATGTAAATTCAAGAACGGCGACGGCGCTGTTTGAGTTTAAATACGCTTTTAAAAATATTTTAAGAGAGTTTTTACCCTCGAAAAAAGAGAAAAGGGAAATTATTATTTTATGTATCGGGACGGACAAGGCCACGGGCGACAGCTTAGGCCCTTTAATCGGATATAAATTAAGCCGTATGCCCAAAATGAAAAACGTGAGAATTTATGGTACGCTGAGAGAACCCGTTCACGCCGTCAATCTTACGGAAACTGTAAACGAGATTTACGACACATATGAAAATCCCCTCATTATAGCCATAGACGCTTCTTTGGGCAAAATGGAGCATATAGGTTATATCAGCGTCGGAAAGGGTTCTATAAAACCCGGGGCGGGAGTCAAAAAAGATTTAGGTGAGGTTGGGGATATTTTTATAACGGGTATTGTCAATCTTAACGGTTTTTTGGAAATCTCGCTTTTGCAAAGTACAAGGCTTTCGGTTGTTATGGACATAGCCGATATAATTACAACAGGTATTTGGGGGTGTATGTACAAAGGATAATAAGTTATATCAGTTTGTGATTTATATATAGTTAATAAACTTGAAAATAAACAAGTTTATTAACTATATAGGCGAGTTTTGTTTCAAATAAGAAACAAAACTGTTGCTAATTTTGCTATTTTGTGGTATAATATTTTAAGGAAAGGGAGAACGGGGAAGAAGTTACAGTTAATTGGCTATAACAGACGGAGAGAAAAAAAGAGAGGGGTATTTATTTTGAGAAACAAAAAAAGAGGTAATTTCAGCGAGATGATTAATAAAATTAAAAATTCGGATAGTATAACAAACAGGATAGTCGCGAATGTCAATATGCTTATTAATCCCAAAAAATTTGAGAGCTCAAATATAACAAGGCTTTATAAAAATTTTTATGGCGCTCAAAAAACGGGGGATTATAATAAAAGCTTAATTAAGCCGTCAAGGTTGGGAAAGTCGCTTAATTTAGGAAAGTTGAATAAAAACGCTGATAGGATTATAAAAGGTATCGGCGGAGTGTATTTCCATAATACATACGGAAAAAATCAGGAGGCGGAAAAAAATTCAGGCGGACTGGTTTATCAAAACGAGAGAGGGAGTTACGGCTTTATTTTAAATAAAAAAGACTATAAATCCAATATTAGTAAAAACAGTTTAAATTATTTTATGGATAAGACGTTTTACAAACCGACGGAAAAAGTTTTTGGGGGAATAAAAGAGGTTTCCGGAAAAACGGCGGGGACAGGATTTAACAGGTCTATAACGAGAGGGATAAGAAAAAATGATTTTAAAAATACAAAGGAAATTTTTAAATTAGAAGAAAATGGCTTTGGAGATATAAAAGGAACTTTTAAGTCAGAAGGAAATGATTTTAGGAATGTGAAAGAAAATTTTAAGCTAAGAGGAAATGACTTTAGGAATGTAAAAGGAAATTTTAAGTCGGGGGTAAATGGAGGACTTAATAAAATCATACAGGAAAAGACTATAGGAGGAAATATTTTTGGGGAAGCGGTAAAAAGTGTTAATATAGGCAAGGGGAAAGGGATTGGCGAAAAGATTTTTAAGGACGTGAAAGGGGTTCTCGGAGAGGCTTCTAAGCGGCGTACGGAGAACTCTATGGCGGGAAACGTGAGCCCAAGTATTTTAAACAGAGGCGGAAAAAATATTTTTGATTTTCCAACTTTACCGGCTGTGATTGAACGGGAAGAGAAGAGCGGAAAAGATTTTAAGGGATTTAAGTTTAAAGATAAAATATCCTCAAAAAGCGGAGAGAAAAGTATCTCTGAGAAAACAGCGGGAGGAATAAATGTATCTCCTAATATAAATGTTGAGATAAATCAAAAAAACAGTCTTAGGGATTTTAATAAAATTTGGGAAGAAATCGGCGGAAGGCTTATGGACGAGATTAATTCCTCCGTAAGTGGGTATCATTAATAGGTCTGTTCGATAACCTCCGTTTATACCGTTTGACGAGTCTTTTTCCGTTATGTTTTGTCAATTTTTTTGAAACATTTTCTAAGTATTCCCGCGAAAATTTGACTTTGCGTAACAAAAAAATCTTTCGTCAGTCGTTATAATTTAACGTGAGTTCGATGAAAAATAACAGCAAAGCGAAAGTTTCGCGTTATAAAGTTTAGGTCAAGCCTTTTTAAAGGCCCTCCGGGTGTGGGACA
>CANOGI010000299.1 GCA_947565475.1 uncultured Eubacteriaceae bacterium | reverse complement strand
CTTAAATATTTAGTTGAAACATTAATTAGTTCAGCTAAATATTCTTGTGTAAATCCTGCTTTTTCTCTTGCCGCTTTAATTGATTTTCCTATATCTTTTTCAAGTATCATAATATTTAGACCTCCTAACTTTATCTTATAGATAGTTTAAAAATTTTGAAACTATCTATAAGATAGAGTTTAGATGATTTATAGACAGACTATTTTTAAGCAGTTAATCAAAAAATTTTTTAAAATATACAGTAATTATTAGTATAATATAAGCACTTTAAAATTATTATCAACATTATATACCCTAAATCTATCTTTTAGATATATTATACTTGAATATGGATTAAAACTAATGTATAATATAAATATATTTTAATGTATAAATAGAGTATTAATTATTTATTACATTATTTTATAAAATATGATTTCAAAATATATAATATATATTCAAATTTGTAACTATATGACAAATAGCTGTTATAAAATAAACGAAGGTGATTAATAATGAAAAGTAGAGAAGATTTTTTAATTGAGACACTTAAAGAAATTGGTTGTTCAATATCAAACAGAGGCTTTGAATATACAAAATCAGCTGTTCTATTAGTTTTAAAAGATAAAAATGTTTTAAACAAGATAACGAAGTATTTATATCCAGAAGTAGCGAAACTTTATATTAATTGGGGCGCGACAGCAAGTAAAATAGAAAGAAGTATAAGATATACTAAGGATTGCGTTTTTTCTCAACCCAATATAGAATATCTAAAAATTTTTAAAGGCCAAGCATCCAGGCGAACAGGAAAAGTTTCAAATTCAGTATTTATTGCTTGCATTGCTGATTACGTAGAAAGAAATTATGAGTCAGAATGTAATAAGAACATATAATGATATATAATAATTTGCTCAAAAAATAATTTAAAATTATTTTAAATTTGTCTTTTATCTTACATATAAGACAATAAAAAAATACTATAAAATTATGTCATAATTATTAATATACAATAAAAAATATTACAAAAAAATATTAAATTCTATCTATTTTCTTATTTAAGATTAGTATAAGTTATCGACATTTGGAAAAAATTTAACCATCTCGTTATATCGTACAAACCCTAATGAATATCTTATAGCGAGGTGGTGTTGATAATTGAAGTGCCGTAAATTTGTCTATGTTGGAGAGTCCGTTCCAGAAATTACAGAACACGAACATACAACGTTTTATCTGCAATTTCAAAAGTCAATACTCGCTTCTTTGAGAAAAAGAGAACTTTTGACATATTCGCAGTATGACCGTTGTGTCGAAGAAATAGAAAAACAATACAGTAGAAACAGCCGCAGTCAGGCCTAAACGCTTGGCTTTACGTGCGCTTATTAAACTATTATAGTCAAACCACTTAAAAAATGAACAAGTTGGGCGGTTTGAAATCATTTTTGCCGCGTTAACGTCAATCGACATTGGCTCCTAACTATGCTTTCTTTCCGCTGCCTTACAAAAATAATTTTAATTTCGCTTTCTTTTTTATTCTCAAGTAGTTTGACTATAATGTTCAATAAGATACAAAAATATATTAATTTTAAAACTCATATATTCAACAGTCTACCTCTATCGAATTATAGTTAAAATACGACATATATTTGTCGAGAAAGGATATATTCTTATGTCAATAGATAAATACGAAATTCTCAATCAAGAAAGAAAAATACAAAAAATAAAAAAGAGAGTTGCCGCATACTGCCGTGTTTCCACAGACAATGAAGACCAAACGAATTCTTTTGAAAACCAGCAACGATATTTTCGCCAGTATATCGAGAATAATCCTGATTGGGAACTGTATGAAATTTTTGCTGATGAAGGAATATCTGGTACAAATACAAAGAAACGTAAAGAATTTAACCGTATGATTACATGTGCTAAAAACAACGATTTTGATTTAATAATAACAAAGGAAATTTCCCGATTCGCGAGAAATACCCTTGATAGTATATTATACACTCGCGACTTAAAAAAGCATGGGGTAGGAGTTATTTTTCTGAATGACAACATTAATACCTTAGATGGTGACGCGGAGCTTCGTCTTGCTATTATGTCCTCTATCGCACAGGAGGAAAGTCGCAAAACTTCTGAACGTGTTAAATGGGGGCAGAAACGCCAGATGGAGCAAGGTGTTGTGTTCGGACACAGCATGCTTGGCTATGATGTTAAAAACGGCAAAATGTATATAAATAAAGATGGCGCTAAAATCGTCCGCCTTATCTTCCATAAGTTTGTATATGAGGGCAAAGGTTCTCATGTTATCGCTCGGGAACTTTTGGAAGAGGGCATAAACCCCATGCGTGTTAAAGAATGGAGCAATACTGTTATTTTACGAGTGATACGCAATGAAAAATACTGCGGCGATTTAGTACAAAAGAAAACCTATACGCCAGATTTCCTATCCCATGAGAAGAAGTACAACCGAGGTCAGGAGGAATTTATCATTATTAAAGACCACCACGAACCGATTATCTCTCGTGAGCTTTTCAATAAAGCAAACCATATTTTAGACGCAAAAGCGCTTTCCCAAGAGGGCAAAGCAAAACACAGCAACCGCTATCCGTTCTCTGGGAAAATCAAATGCGGCAGATGCG
>CANOGI010000298.1 GCA_947565475.1 uncultured Eubacteriaceae bacterium | reverse complement strand
CCATATTCCTTAGCTGCGTTTGCCGCAGTTTCCGCTGCCATTTGAGCGGCGTAAGGAGTTGACTTTCTTGAACCCCTGAAACCCAAACCGCCTGCGCTTGCCCATGAGAGAGCGTTGCCAGCGGCATCGGTAATAGTAACTATAGTATTGTTAAAAGTGGATTTTATATGTGCTTGACCACGGTCAACGACTTTTCTGTCACGACGTCTGCGGCCTGTAGCTTTCTTAACTGCTTTCTTAGCCATTTAATTAGAACCTCCCTGAAAAATTATTTTTTCTTATTAGCAACCGTTCTTTTCGGACCTTTTCTCGTACGGGCATTTGTTTTGGTTTTCTGACCTCTTACCGGAAGTCCTCTTCTGTGACGAATTCCTCTGTAGCAACCAATTTCCATAAGACGCTTAATATTAAGAGCGACCTCTCTTCTTAAATCACCCTCAACAGTTTGTGTTCTGTCAATAACCTCACGAATTCTGGCAACCTCGTCATCAGATAAATCTCTTACTCTTGTATCGGGATTAATTCCTGCTTCTTTTAATATTCTGTTAGAACTTGGACGACCAATACCATATACATAAGTAAGTCCTATTTCTACACGTTTTTCTCTTGGTAAATCTACACCGGCGATACGAGCCATGTATTAATGCACCTCCTGATAAATTTAAAAAATAATATATAAAAAATAAAACATAATAAATTTAATAGTTAATTGGCTTGCGAGGATTTCCGCCCCTCTAAAAACCATATTTATAAAAATCAGCCTTGTTTTTGTTTGTGTTTGGGGTTTTCACAAATAATTCGCACGCTGCCTTTTCTTTTAATAACTCTGCATTTTTCGCACATAGGTTTAACAGATGGTCTGACTTTCATAAAATCACTCCTTTCATTTATCTCTCCATTTAATTCTGCCTTTTGACAAATCATAGGGGGACATTTCCACTAAAACTTTGTCGCCCGGAATGATTCTGATAAAATTCATGCGCAGCTTACCTGATATATGAGCAAGAATTTTATGCCCATTTTCCAATTCAACCTGAAACATAGCGTTTGGAAGTTTTTCAAGTACAGTACCCTCAACTTCAATAACATCATTTTTAGACAAGGTAATAAACCCCCTTATTACTATTACTAATATTATAAGAACTTTTATAGGCAATAAAAAATATTTCCATTTTTTTATGCTCTTTGTTCCTATATTTACAATTATAACTTATATTCACGCAAAGCCTTTCTAAAATCAGCGTCGTTTAAATATTCGCCGTTCTCAAGCTTTCGCTTAATATCGTCAATAACGTCATTTACAATTTGAACGTGTATCCTTTTTTTCTTTTTAGGCTTTTCAAGCTTTCTCAAATCGCCGTCAACCAGATATAAATATTGCTCGTTAAAATCAATAACTATAAAAGGTCTTCTTTTATCACGTCCGCTCTTTGAATATACAACCTGACCTTTACTATACACCAAAACTCACCTCAACCTAAACAAGAGTAAGAATTTCCGGCTCACCATCAGTAATAAGAACCGTATTCTCATAATGAGCCGATAACTTTTTATCTTTCGTAACGACAGTCCATTTATCAGCTAAAACCTCAACATTGTGGTCGCCCTCGTTAATCATTGGCTCAATGGCTAAAACCATACCCTTGCAAAGCTTCGGACCTCGACTGCCGACTTTATAATTAGGAATTTGAGGAGCTTCGTGCATATTTTCGCCAATACCATGTCCGACATATTCTCGCACTACCGAAAAACCGTTTGACTCAGCGTGTCGCTGTATAGAAACGGAAATCTGATGTAAATGATTTCCTGCCTTCGCAAATTTTATACCCTCAAAAAAACTTTGTTTAGTAACATCAATAAGTTTTCTCGCCTCTAAAGAAGCCTCGCCTACAACGAAAGTTCTTGCGGCGTCTCCATGAAAACCATTAATAAAGGCTCCTACGTCAATACTTATAATATCTCCGTTTTTAAGAATCCTATTTCCAGGAATACCATGAATAACCTCTTCATTTACAGATGTACATATAGAAGCCGGAAACCCTCCATACCCTTTAAAGGAAGGAATAGCCCCTTTGCTTCTTATAAACTCCTCAGCGATTTTATCAAGCTTCTTTGTGGAAATACCCTCGCGAACCTCAGCGCCCATAAGATTAAGAGCTTCTCCAGTAATTCGGCCCGCTATTCTCATATATTCAATTTGTTTCTCATTTTTAACAGTAATAGCCATATTACGCCTCTTCCAAAGTTTTAATCAGATAAGAAGTTATCTCATCAATAGCGCCTACTCCCGAAACTTTAAGAAGAAGACCTTTTTCATCATAAAAGCTTACAATAGGCGATGTAGTTTCGTGATAAACTTTAAGCCTGTTTTTAACAGTTTCTTCGGCATCGTCTTTACGTTGAATAAGCTTTGAGCCGCATTCGTCACAAATATCGAAAGTCGCAGGCGGATTATATTTTATATGGTACATATGACCACACTTCGGACAGCTTCTTCTTCCTGACATCCGCTCTATAATAGCGTCGTCATCAACCTCAAATAAAACAACTTTATCAACCTCGCCGGTAATACTGGATAATTTTTCAGCTTGACTTAAATTTCTCGGATAACCGTCAAG
>CANOGI010000297.1 GCA_947565475.1 uncultured Eubacteriaceae bacterium | reverse complement strand
CCCGGGAGACAGCGCTGAGCTGTTCATTGAGTTTATTGAAAAAGAAAACATCAATATCAAATATATCGCTTTGACACACTCTCATTTTGACCATATCGGCGCTGTGAGTGAAATAAAAAATATTGCCGATGCTGAAGTTATTATGTGCGAGGGAGAGGAGATTATTTCGGAGAACTCAATAAATAATTTATCGGCGATGTACGATTATCCCTATGCTATTAAAGCGGACAGGATTTTATATGATGGGGAATTAATCTCTTTTGGAAATATTACCGCGAAAATTATAAAGACACCTGGACATACCCCTGGAGGCTGCTGCTATTATTTTGAGAATGAAAAAGTCTTATTTTCAGGTGATACACTGTTTTATGGTTCTGTCGGAAGAACGGATTTTCCCAACGGGAGTTTTTCCGAGTTAATTGACGGAATAAAAAAGAAACTTATGGTTTTACCGGATGATACAGTTGTTTACTGTGGACATGGACCTAAAACTCAAATTGGTTTTGAGAGAAAAAATAATCCTTATTTTTCCGAGAATTCTAAATTGTTTGATTGAGGTTTTTATTATGGACTATATTTTACGAGGACATAGATTTGAAGATGAGGTTCTTTCTTTAGCACAGTTATTTTTTCCAAATAACGTTTACTGTTTAAAAAATAATTTATCAGAGTCAACTTCTGAAATTGCGGTTTTAAATTATTTGAGTAAAGATAAGTGTGTATCTTATTTATATAAAAATAAAAGCGTGATAGCTATGTTTGCTGTTAATGTTGTTGATAATGATATAAAAAGTATTAAAAAATATATTAAAACGAGTTTATATTATTGTTTTAAAAAAGTAAACGATATTAAAGTGCCTTGGGGTATTTTAACAGGAATAAGACCGTCGAAAAGAATTTACGCTATGTGGAAAGACGGTTTTTCTGATTTTGAGATTGAGAAAATTCTTGAGGAGGACTATCTTGTCTCAAAAGAGAAAATTAAGTTGGCTTTCGAGGTTGCCTATGCTGAAAAAAATATAATGGATAAAAATGACTCTAACAGTATAGGTGTTTATATAGGAATTCCCTTTTGTCCTACTAAATGTTTATATTGTTCTTTTACATCTTATTCTCTTGAGCAATATAAAAATAAGGTTGATTTATATTTAAAGGCTCTTTTAAAAGAATTTGAGTATGCAAGAGATTACGTGAAGAAATATAATATAGAAAGCATTTATATAGGAGGGGGAACGCCTACTTCTCTCAATGAGGAGCAACTTGAGTTTTTGCTTTTGAATGTAAAAAAACATTTTAAAAAACCTGTTGAGTTTACTGTTGAGGCGGGAAGACCGGATACTATCACACGTGAGAAATTAAAAATTTTGAAGAAATATGATGTTGACAGAATTTCTATTAACCCCCAGACTATGAATCAAAAAACTCTTGACATTATAGGACGAAAGCATACTGTGGATGATTTTATAAAAGCTTTCAAAACCGCGAGAGAGGAAGGTCATGGAAATATTAATACGGATTTGATTCTTGGGCTTCCTGGCGAGGGAGAAAAAGAGGTTTTTGAGACTTTTAAAAGAATCTCAGAACTTAAACCGGAAAGTTTAACGGTACATACTTTGGCCGTAAAAAGAGCTTCAAGGCTCAAAGAAACCCTTGATTATTATAAAATGCCTGAATTCAAGGATATCGAGAAATTTCTTGAAATTTCATCAAATTTTGCGAAAATGATGAATATGATACCGTATTATATGTACCGTCAGAAAAATATGGTGGGTAATTTTGAGAATGTAGGATATTGTGAAAGGGGAAAAGAATGTATTTACAATATTAAAATTATGGAGGAAAAGCAGACGATTATCGCTCTTGGAGCGGGCGGGTCCACTAAAATCGTGGATTATAAAACCGACAGAATTGACAGAATTTTTAACGTTAAAAGTGTTGACGATTATATAAATAGAATTGATGAGATGATTGAGCGAAAAAAAGGAGGATTATTATAAATGAGTTTTAAAGCGCCAAGGGGCACAAAAGATATTTTTGGAGAAGACATTTTTCTTTGGCAAAAGGTCGAAGGGATTTTAAGAGATATTTGTGAGAACTTTTGTATTTCTGAAATAAGAACTCCCGTTTTTGAGCAGACAGAGCTTTTTCAAAGGGGAGTTGGGGAAACTACTGATATTGTCACAAAAGAAATGTATACGCTTGAAAAAAAAGGGGGGGAAAGTGTTACGCTTAAACCTGAAGGGACAGCGGGCGCGGCGAGGGCTTTTGTCGAGAACAGTATGTATGGAAACCCACAACCTACAAAATTATATTATATAACACCCGCTTTTAGATATGAGAGACCTCAGGCAGGCAGGCAGAGACAATTTCATCAATTTGGCGTTGAGATTTTCGGCTCATATGACGCTTCTTGCGATGCTGAGGCGATTTCTGTCGCTTATGAGACTTTAAATAGAATTGGGATAAAAAATATTGAGCTTAAAATAAATAGTTTAGGCGGAAATGAGTGTCGAAAAAAATATAACGAAATATTAAAAGATTTTATAGGCAAAAATATTGCTAATTTATGTGATGACTGTCGTCAAAGATTTGAGAGGAATCCCCTTAGAGTTCTTGTCTGCAAGAATGAAAAA
>CANOGI010000296.1 GCA_947565475.1 uncultured Eubacteriaceae bacterium | reverse complement strand
TGATATGAAGCAGGTACGTGACGAGAGAATGACCGCGCTTACGGAAGAAGTTATGGGAAAACTTATGTCTGAATACTGTGAGGATGATGAAGAAACTTACGCCGCTTTAATTGGTGAGGCTATTTACAAATATGAAAAGGAAACCGTGAGACGTATGATTCTTAGAGAACATAAACGCCCTGACGGCAGAACTCTTGAGGAGATAAGACCGCTTTCAGCTGAGGTTGATATTCTTCCAAGAACTCATGGTTCGGCGCTTTTTAAAAGAGGTCAAACGCAAGTGCTTACAGTTACTACTTTGGGTTCTATGGGTGAGGTTCAAAGACTTGATGGACTTGATGAGCTTGAGGCCACGAAAAGATATATTCATCATTATAATTTCCCGAGCTACTCAGTAGGCGAGACCAAACCGTCAAGAGGTCCGGGGCGTCGAGAGATAGGGCATGGAGCATTAGCGGAAAGGTCCCTTGTTCCTGTTATTCCGGATGAGAACGTGTTTCCTTACGCTATAAGATTGGTTTCAGAGGTTGTGAGTTCGAACGGTTCAACTTCTCAGGCAAGTGTGTGTGGGTCTACACTTTCTCTTATGGCCGCGGGAGTTCCTATTAAAAAACCTGTTGCTGGTATTTCTGTTGGTCTTGTCACAGGTGAAACGGATCAAGATTTTGTTCTTCTTACAGATATTCAAGGTCTTGAGGATTTCTTTGGAGATATGGATTTTAAAGTTGCTGGTACTCACGAAGGTATTACGGCTATTCAGATGGATATTAAAATTGATGGTCTTACCCCTGAGATTATAAAGCAAGCGCTCTCAAGAACTCATAAAGCAAGAGATTATATTATTGACGAGGTTATTCTTAAAGCTATTCCTGAGGTTAGAAAAAGCCTTTCTAAGTATGCCCCGAAGATTTCTTTTGTTAAAATTAATCCTGACAAAATGTCGGAGGTTATTGGCTCAAGAGGTAAAACGATTAATAGGATTATTGAGGAATCGGGCGTTGATAAGATTGATACAGAGGACGACGGAAGAATCTTTGTCTCCTCAAATGATGAGGAAAAAATCAAAAAAGCTATTAATATAATTGAGGCTATAGCTAAAGACCTTGAAAAAGGTAAAATTTATACAGGTAAAGTAACAAGGATTATGAATTTTGGAGCTTTTGTTGAAATTGCGCCGGAAAAGGAAGGACTTGTTCATATTTCAAAACTTGACCGTAGCAGAGTCGAGAAAGTTGAGGACGTTGTTAATGTTGGCGATGAGGTTTCTGTTATGTTTATTGGTGTTGATGAAAAAGGAAGAATTAATCTTTCAAGAAAAGACGCATTATAATAATTTTTTTGCTAATAATAGTATAAAAAGGCTTGCAGTTTTGTCTGTGAGTCTTTTTGATATTGGAGGACATTTTAATGGTTGAGGTTATTAAACTTGATAATGGGATTACTGTTGTTATGGAGAAAATGCCGTCTGTAAGGAGCGTTTCTTTTGGAATTTTTGTGAAAAATGGCTCAAGAAACGAAAGTAATAAAACAAACGGCATATCACATTTTATTGAGCATTTAATGTTTAAAGGCACTAAGAACAGAACAGCGAAGCAAATTGCCGACGATATGGATTCAGTGGGGGGGCAAATTAACGCTTATACTACCAAAGAGTATACATGTTATTATACAAAAACTCTTGATACACACTTTGATGTGGCTTTAGATGTTTTAGCTGATATGTATTTTAATTCTCTTTTTTCAGATGAAGATATTTTAAAGGAAAGAAATGTTATTATTGAGGAGATAAATATGTATGAGGACGCTCCTGAAGAAGTAGGGTATGATATTCTTCAAGGTGAGATATGGAAGGGGAATTCACTTTCTTTTCCAATTCTCGGTACAGAAAAAAGTATCTCAAGTTTTGACAGCGCCGGTATAAAAAATTATTATAGGGAGCATTATCGGACTGATAATACTGTACTGTCAGTGGCGGGCAATTTTGAGAAAGATAAAGTTATTGATGGGATTAAAAAATATTTTAGTGGATTTAAGAGCCTTGACAAGGAAACTATTTTGAGAAATAGTGTTTATGAAAAGCCATCTTATTTTAAAAGTGACGTTAAAAAAGAAAAAGACATTGAGCAGTTACATTTGACTATGTGTTTTCCCGGTGTTAAGATAGGCTCAGATGAATCTTACGCTCTTGCCGCCGTTAACACGATTTTTGGTGGAGGAATGAGTTCAAGGCTTTTTCAAAGAATAAGAGAGGAGAGAGGTCTTGTATATACTGTTTATTCATTTTCCTCAAATTTCAGTGATTCGGGGATTTTTGGAATTTATGCCGCTCTCAGTCCTAATCATTTTAACCAAGTATATGATCTTATTTTAAGTGAGATTTCAGAATTAAAAAAAGAAAAAATTACGAGAGAACAGCTCACGAAAACAAAAGAACAGCTTAAAAGCAACTTTATTTTAAGTCTTGAAAACTCATCTTCTCGATCGTCAAACATAGGGCGGAGTATGCTGCTTTTGAATAAAATTAATGAAGTTGATGATATAATTGAAAAAGTGAACGAAGTAAGTCTTGAGAAAATTGAAAATATTATCGAGAAAATTTTTAATTTAGAAAATATGAGTATTTCTCTTGTGGGA
>CANOGI010000295.1 GCA_947565475.1 uncultured Eubacteriaceae bacterium | reverse complement strand
AACGACTCCTCCATATCTTTTATGTATCGCGATTTGAGAGGATATTATATTTGACAAAACTTTCCTGCCATTTTCAACGACAGCCGCGGATGTCTCGTCGCATGAGCTTTCAATAGCGAGTATAGTAGCGTTTTTATTAACATCAGACATTTTTCTTTCCTCTTTTTAAATTAAAAATATTAAAAATAAACTTCCCCAACAGAGCTAATATGACAACACACAAGCTAAAGGGTTTCATAATAAATAAAAACTCCGAAATAAATTTAAATATAGAGCCAATAGAAAAACCGACATATAATAAAACCCTGTCTGTAAAATTTTTTGAGTTGTCAATAATTTCCTCAACAAAACCACTGTCATAAAAAACATTGTTTTGAAGAACCTCAATAAACATAATAAACGCGGCGGCGAGAGAAATCAAACCAAGAATACATATCAAAAATTTTTCCGTTTTAAACTCAACTCCAGAAATATTTTTCATAACATCTCCCTCAAATTCCTTTGATAAAATCGTATTCTCTCGCTCTAAAACGTTGAGGTCGCTTAATTCATCAGAAATTTCACAATAAGCGAGAAATTCCTCCCTACAGTCGTCACATTTTCCAATATGCTCGCTAAGTAAAAGCATTTCCCTCTCATTGATATTCCCTTCGACGTATTTAAGCATAAATTTTTTATTTTTTTCACATTCCAAATTAAAAACCCCTAATCAATAATCGGTATATTCTTTCAAAAACCCATTTTTAAGCAATTTTCTGCCTCTGAAAATTCTGTTTTTAACTTTAGATAAAGATTGATTTGTAACATCGGCAATCTCCTGATAACTAAGCCCCTTTTGATGATATAAAACAATAGGTATTTTATACATTTCGGGAAGTTCGCCAACAAGCTTCTCGAGATTAAGCTTTCGCTCTTTCCGCAGATACTCGCTTTCAGGAGAAACGTCCGTACTTGTGTCATAAGAGATATTTTCTATAGGAACCGTATCGCGTTTTTTCTTTCTTCTATAATCAATTATATGATTAGTCGTTATTCTCGTAATCCATGTTGAGAGTTTAAACTCATCAGAGTACTTGTCAATATTTCTGTAAACCTTAATAAAAACTTCCTGAGCGAGGTCATTAGCCTCTTCTTTATCGTTTATCATTTTTAGAATAATTGAGTATACAAGATTTTTATATCGTGAAATAAGAATCTCAAAAAACTCCTCATCTCCATTAATACATTTTTTTATAATGTCATAGTCGGACAATCTGTCAGGGTCAATAACTTTTTTCATACTGTCACCGCCTAATTCTCAAATAAAATAGATTTGCTCATACGGTCGTACCCTATAACCGTATGTGGAAAAATTTTTTTGACAAAAGAAGAAAATTTTTCAGGCTCAGTAAGAGCCGGACTGAAATGAGTCAGCCATAATTCTTTAACATCTCCATCCGCCGCCGCCCTCGCCGCCTCTGAAAATAGTATATGCTTGTGCTCAATAGCTTTATCAATTTTCTCATCCTCGCCGTACATACCCTCGCATATAAATAAGTCCGCCCTCTCAATAAAAGGAACAAGTTTCTCAAAAGGTCTCGTGTCAGTACAATAACAAACTTTAATGCCTTTTCTCTCGCCCCCTAATACCATTTCAGGTTTATAAACAACATCGTTAAAAACAACTTCCTGTCCCTTTTGAAGAACCGACCAGAATTTTTTAGGCAGTCCAAGCTTTTCCGCTTTATTCGCATCAAACTTTCCTTTTCTTCTTATGCTTATGGAATAAGCGAAACACGGAATCATATGTTCCGCTTTAACAGCCTTAATATATAACTCACCAAACTCAAAAACTTTTTGAAAATCCTCGTCAATCTCAATAATCCTGATATTAAAAGGAAGTTCAGGGGCTATTGTCATAAGCCCGTCAAGAACTCTTTTGAGACCTTTGGGGCCTATAATAGTCAAGTCGTCTGTTCTTCCAGAATTTCCTATAGTCAAAAGCATCCCCGGAAGACCTGAGATATGGTCGGCGTGATAATGGGTAAAGCAAATAACATCAATATTTTTAAATCCCCAGCCAAGCATTTTTAAAGTAACCTGTGTACCCTCTCCACAGTCAATAAGTATAAGTTTCCCCTCGTATCTTAGTAAAAGAGATGTAAGAAACCTGTTTGGCAAAGGCATCATACCACCCGTTCCAAGCAAAGCGACATCAAGCATAAAATCAACCCTTCGCGTTATAATTAAAGAACAAAAAAGTCTCAAGTAAGTTTATCATCAACTATCATAACTTATAATATCATAAAATGAATAATAAAAAAAGACCCGTCAAAAAATGTTTACAAATTATACACAGATTATTTATACCATGACATATATTAAAACACTCCGCCTCATTTAATTTACTCTATTCAATCTATTTACATACAAAAAAAGCCACAGGCAAGAACCTCGGCGTAAAAAAATGGATGGGGAAGGATTCGAACCTTCGAAAGCTGAGCTAACAGATTTACAGTCTGCCCCCTTTGGCCACTCGGGAACCCATCCTCAATATAAAATAAATTATTCTAAAATATTCTCTACAAAAAATCAAAAAATCGACCACTCAAAACTAAATACCAAAGAATTTTTCCTCTTCCCCCATTCATTCCTTAG
>CANOGI010000294.1 GCA_947565475.1 uncultured Eubacteriaceae bacterium | reverse complement strand
CTATTGGAGTTGGTCTTGGCGTGGTTGCCACAGGTATTGCGGGAGTATCTTTCACTACCAAAGTGGCGATTCCTTTGATAAAATCCTTTGGTACGACGTTTAATGCAGCTCTTGGACCTATAGGGTGGGCTGTGCTCGCTATAACGTCGCTTATATCGATAGTAGAGGCTTTTAATGTTTTATTTGACGATACTGTAGATGAAATGGAAGGAATGACAGCCTCTACAAGGGAGGAGTATCAAGAATTACAGAAGTTGAATGCTGAATATGAGAATATTTGTGCTACTCAAGGAAAATATTCAGATGAGGCATATAATTTAAAATATCAAATTGATACTTTAAGCGAGGCTTATAAAGAAAATAAACAGACAGTGGAAGAATTTAACAATGAAATTGAAGCAAACAGAAAAAGTCTGGAGGATAGCGCAAAGGAATATAAGAAAACAATGCGAGAAATAGATAACAATGGAGTATCTACGCTTGCTCTTATAAATAGATTAGAAAAATTATCTTTGTCAACAGATGTAACAAAAGAGTCTCAAAAAGAAATGGAAACAATAATAAAAAAATTAAATGGAAGTATTGATGGATTAAATTTGTCATATTTGGATTTACAAAAGAATCAAAAAGGTACTTTTTTCTCACTTAAAGATTTAGCAAAACAGAGAGTGGAAGAAGAAAAAAGAAAAGAACGACTTGAAAGATATACATATTTAATGAAGGCTGAGGAAAAAAGTGCGTACAATCTTAATATAGCCCTAAAAGAACAAGAAGCAGCGGAACGAGAATTATTGAGATTAAAACAGGAATTTGAACATCCAGAAAATTATGATAAAGTTGATATAAGTAGTTTTACATCTGATTATACTAATCGAATTGAGGAAGCTGAAACTGTTTTAGAAGAAAAAAAGAAAAAAGTAGAGTATGTACAATCAACTATTGATCTTGGAAATCTTATGAAAGCAGCGCTTGAGGCGGAAGATGAGAGTATTAGAAAGGCAGCGGAAGAGGCTAAGTATACAGTTTTAGGATATGATGATGCAATTTTAAAATCAACAAATAACGTAAAACCGGCAATGGAAGAACTTGTCGATGAATATCAAAAAGTATACGAAGCGGCAAGGTCAAGTCTCGATAGCCAGTATAGTTTATTTGAGAAAATAGAGGTAAAGGCGGGTATATCATCAGCTAAGATAATAGAAACCTTGAAACAACAGGAAAAAGTTTTCAATAATTATAATGAGAATTTAAAAGAGCTTGAGGAACATAATATAAATACAGAGTTTTTAAAAGAATTAAGCGATGGAAGCGCTGAGAGTATGGGGCGGGTAGCCGCCTTGAAACAGGAATTGAGTGGACTCAGCTCGGAGGAAGTGGCAAAAAGGGTAGATGAAATCAACACAAGTTTTGGAAAACTTAGAGAGGCTAAAGACAAAACCGCTATCACAATGGCTGATATTCAAGATGATTTTAGGAAAAAACTTGATGATATAGAAACGGATTTAGAAGATACAATAGAGAAGATGAATATGGGTCCCGAGTCGAAGGAAGCCGCTAAAAAAACGATGCAAGGATATATAGACGGAATATATAGTATGAGAAATCAAGCTATAAGCGCGGCGGATTCGGTTGCCATCGCAACATCAGCCGCTTTAAGCGCCGGTAAAGGCGGTAATGTTATGAATCAGCTAGAACTTAAACTTAAGGAACTTAAGGAATTAAATCTTTTGGAGCACAACGCGAGAGGAACGACAGACGCGGCGGATGTGTTTATAGCGGGAGAAGAGGGACCGGAACTTGTTGTGGGAGCGGGAGGAAGCACAGTGTTTCCCGCTGACCATACGGAGAGGATATTGTCGGCGATTAATGACAGGAATTTTAGAGAAAAGCCTTTACAGGTAGATGTTCCCCAAAGCGTTATGAGTGTGGGAGGAGATAAAAATTATAACTATAGTGAGACAAAATCCGAGAAAAAAATCAGTATTGATATAAATGGAAACGGTTCTGTTAGTGTGAATGGTCCCATTGATAAGGAAAGCACTGTTAATTTCTTATATGATAATATTAAGCCTGTTTTATTAAGTATTTTAAGAACGGAGATTTATGAGGAGGGAAACGAGTCTTATGTCTACTAATTATCAAATATGGCTTACTTTTGACGGAGAGAGACAACAGCTGCTTTTGCCTGTTTTGCCGGAGACAATAAACTGGAAATGCGGCTCCTATAATGAAAGTGTTAAAATAAGCGGATTAGGAGAGATAACCATAGCGCAGAACAGACCAGCTTATGTTTTCTCATTTTCAAGTTTTTTTCCAAGAAGACCTTTCAGGGATATTTCAGTTGAAAGTCTTGGATATCCTCCAGATATACTTTGCCAGCAGATTGTTGCATGGAAAAACAGTAATAAACCGGTTCATTTTATAGTAGTCGGGGCGAACATAAATATGTTTTGCACGATAGAGGAATTTAACACAAATGAAACAGGTGGAGATGTTGGAACAATATATTACAGTATAAAACTAAAAGAGTATCGTGAGATAACTGTAAGACAGATTAAAGTTAAAAATGGAAATGCTGTTGTGTCTGATAATAATACAAGGGTTGACAATACTGTGATTCCGAAAACTTATACGGTTGTAAAG
>CANOGI010000293.1 GCA_947565475.1 uncultured Eubacteriaceae bacterium | reverse complement strand
CCATTCAGGTAAGCTTAATTTATCCCTTATAAGATAATGGATTTCCGTATAATATTTACATTCGGAAAAATCAATAATAACTCTTTTCATAACTTTTATTTTCTCCTATCTTATTTCATAAAAAGTATTATAATGGTCAAATGTTGCAAAAATTAATCCATCATTAGAATATAAAAGACGATTATCACTTCTATAACCATAAATATAACCAAAATCCGCTTCATACCACTCACGGCTTGGTGTTTGCGGCAGTTTACCATCATAATTATAGTATATGTCTCCTCCTATCATAAAACCCGGAAGTACTTTATCCAAGGTTTTACCTTTTCTTTTCCAACCTTTTTTATATGCATCAGATTTAGATATATAGTAATCAGGCAATCTCTTTTTATGTTTTATGTGCCAGTCAACACCATTAGTACCCAAATTGGTTAAGGTCCCTGCCAATATAGAAAGAAGCTTTTTTACGAAGCATTTGCAGTTAGGATGTAAAGGCGGTTTAACATCCCAATTATCTTCTCTGATTGTACCATTTAAACATATGCAACTTACACATGTTGTTAATGTAATAACAGCTACCCATTCAAACCAATTATTACTTTCTCTTATTGTTGGATTCCCGGCTCTAACACCGTAAAACATTGATTATTAGCCGATTATGCGTTGCTTAAATATAAAAAATACTTTATATTCTTTTTTGCTTTCAAATTTTATATTTCAATCATCTTTAAAAATAAAATACAATTATTCAATTAAAAAATGACTCAAAAAAATAGTTTGAGCCATTTTTACAAATTTTATAATAATTGCAGATGTTATCAATAATTAATTACCAAATTTCTTTTACTTTTATTTCAGCTTCCGATTCTTTTAAACCAAATTCAGAAGAAATTCTTTTAATTGTATCAGAAATCGAAACTCCAAATTCTTTACATATTTTTACTGTTGAAATAATTCCACCCTTTTTTTCTGACTCTTTAGCCACATTATATATAAATGTATCAAAAATTTCTTCTTTATCAAATAAACTCATCATAATAGTTACAACCTCCTTTTCCCTTTCCGTTAGATATTCTTTTAAAATATTTTTTGACCTGCAAATTTTTATTGTTTCTGTAACAGCCTTTCTTACTCTTCCGTAAAGCTTAACTTGTTCATTATAAACATTTGTAAAGGCAACATACTGATTTATAATATCACCTACTATAATATATTTGTTGGTAAATCCATAACAGCCAGCTATGGTTTACATATACTCGTTACTTAAGCTGTAATGAAAGCGGTAATTGGACTGATGTATATCACCTTGGGACATCACGCCCGTAAAAGAGACTGTCATCTACGCTTTCATTACAGCGTTCGTTTTTGCAGGTAGAGCCAACCAAAGTGCGCTCGTATCACTCAGTAGACAGAATAGGTAATGAGTAAAGTGTAGTTTACCGATTACAATTCTATTATTTGGAGGTAATTTTATGAACGCAGTTGGTGTCGACGTTTCAAAAGGAAAAAGCACTGTTGCCTTTGTGCAACCCTTTGGTGTTGTAATAGCTCAACCCTTTGAAGTTTCGCATAATGAACAAGAGTTAAAGGAACTTGCAGAGAGAATAAAACGCTTGCCCGGCGAAACCAAAGTGGTTATGGAATACACTGGCTCATATTATGAACCCATAGCTAATGCACTCCATAACGAAGGTATATTTGTTTCCGTAGTCAACCCTCTGTTGATTGATGATTACGGAACAAATCGTGTCAGAAAAGTCAAAACCGATAAAAAGGATTCTCTTAAAATTGCAAATTACGCCCTTGATAGATGGCTTGACCTTCGTGAATATATTCTGTCGATGACATACGCAAAACGCTTAAAACTCTTAATCAGCAATATATTCAGTACAACAAAATTCTTGTTATGCAAAAAAATAATTTTATCGCTTTGCTTGATTCCTGCTTTCCCAATGCCAATAAATTGTTTTCATCTCCCCAAAGACAATCTGACGGACACGAGAAGTGGATTGATTTTGTTCTGAAATTTCCTCATATTAACACCGTTTCGAAGCTTTCTTTATCAGCTTTTAAAAGCAAGTATCAAAACTGGTGCAAAAGCAACCGCTATAAATACAATGAAACAAAGGCGGAAGAAATTCATACTTATTCAAGAACTCAAATAATCACACTGCCTTTATCAGACACTGTTGTAAAAATTGTCGCTCAATCCGCAAAAATGCTTATTTCCACACTTGAAACACTTGCTGTACTTCGTACTGAAATGGGCAGCCTTTCATCAAAGCTTCCCGAATATGAGACCGTTATGAATTTGTATGGCGTTGGAACTGTTTTTTGTTCTCAGCTTATTGCAGAAATCGGTGACGTCAGGCGTTTAGAGCGTTCAAAATCAATCATTGCTTTAGCAGGTATTGACCCTCCGCCTAATCAATCCGGAATCCTTGACGTCAAATCCAGAAGTATTTCAAAACGTGGTTCTCCCCCGCTTCGTAAAACACTATTTCAGATTATAGTTGTGTATCTTCAAAGACAACCTGCTGATGAACCCGTTTACCAATTCCTTGATAAAAAGCGCTCTGAAGGCAAACCTTATAAAGTTTATATGATTGCCGCAGCACACAAATTCCTTAGAATTTATTATGCTCGTGTCAAGGAAG
>CANOGI010000292.1 GCA_947565475.1 uncultured Eubacteriaceae bacterium | reverse complement strand
CTGTAAAACAGCGGTTATAGATGAAACCGGAAAAGTCCTTGATACAGGCGTAATATACCCTGTACCTCCTCATAACAAAATAGAAGAGGCAAAAAAGAAATTAAAGCCGTGGATAAGTAAATATGGCGTAAATATTATAGCCATAGGAAACGGAACAGCGTCAAGAGAAACCGAAAGCTTCGCGGCGGAAATGATAAAAGAAATTCCTGAAAATGTAATGTATATAATAGTAAATGAGGCTGGTGCTTCCGTTTACTCGGCGTCAAAACTCGGAGCCGAGGAATTTCCCGATTATGACGTCGCTCTTAGAAGCGCCGTAAGCATAGGTCGCAGATTACAAGACCCTCTCGCCGAACTCGTGAAAATAGATCCTAAAAGTATAGGCGTTGGACAGTATCAGCATGATATGAATCAAAAACGTCTTGGAGAAACGTTGGGCGGAGTTGTTGAGGGCTGTGTAAACAATGTCGGTGTAGACCTCAACACGGCCTCACCCTCACTTTTATCTTACATATCCGGAATAAGCGGTACTGTCGCTAAGAATATAATAGAATACCGAGAGGAAAACGGAAAATTCAGCGACAGGAAACAACTATTAAAGGTAAAAAAACTTGGTCCCAAAGCGTATGAGCAATGCGCTGGCTTTTTAAGAATATCCGATGGAAACAATATTCTTGATAACACAGGAGTTCATCCTGAATCTTATGATGTTACGGAAAAACTTTTGGCAAAATTAGGATATACCTTAAAAGATGTTTCAGAGAATAAAATTTCAGGCATAAAAAATAAAATTAATAATATTCAAAGTCTCTCAAATGAACTTGATGTTGGAATTCCAACATTACAGGATATAATAAAAGAGCTTGAGAAACCAGGACGTGATCCCCGTGATGAAATGCCCAAGCCTGTTTTAAGAAATGACATACTTTCAATGGAAGACTTAACAGAGGGAATGATATTAAAAGGTACCGTAAGAAATGTGATTGACTTTGGGGCGTTTGTGGATATAGGAGTTCATCAAGACGGGCTTGTGCATATATCCGAAATAACAAATAAATATATAAAACACCCGCTTGAGGTTATCAGCGTTGGAGATATAGTTGATGTAAAAGTTCTTGGGGTTGATATAAATAAAAAAAGAATATCCCTTTCAATGAAAATATAATAATAGCGTAAGTCTAAATAAAAATCCATAAGTTTATTTCAAATAGAAAATAAGTTTTACAAAAAACATATTAATAATAATAAACTTATGGATTAATTTAATTATATAGATGTTTTAACTCTATTTCTACTCACATTTCCTAAATAGACTCCCTTATTAATTTTTTCACAAACTTAAAAAATTGATTTATATAAAACTAAAATTACTTTTAATGTTAAACTTTATATGGTAAAATATATATTAAATAAATTGTAAATTGGCGTATTTTGAAAAACTAAAACCAAAAACCTATTATTTACAGCTATGTATTTTCACATATTTGCTTTTTTACAAAAATAATTATTTTATTTGGAGGTGCTTATACCGTAAAAAACTTGTTATTATATCTTTTTTTAAAAAAGATATAAATTGATTTTAAACGAAAATGGAGTGATAAATTTATGATAAAGAAAACAATATATTATCTGCTTACATTAATTATTTCCATTAATATGTCTATTTCCATGTTTATCAATACTATTTCCGCCGCGGAAATAACTGAGCCAAAACAAATGGAATATTTGACAAGAGGCGCTATAGGCGCTGTAATTGATGGAAATATATATTTAAGCTGGAGACTTCTCGGTACTGAACCTATGAATACCAAATTTAATATTTATTGTAATGGCGAAAAAATTATTAATGATTTAAATAATACAAATTATACTCACATAGGCGGGGATAAAAACAATAAATATCAAATTTCCGCTGTAATTAATGGAAAAGAGACAGCTAAATCAGATTATGTTACTATACTTCAAGGAACAAAAGACTCTGATTTAAGCAAGGGAAATTTTGAACCTGTCCCCTATGCCTATTTCGATATACCTATAGACCCCCCGCCAGACGGGGATGGCTATACATATAAAAATAATAATATGGCGAATCCCGTTTTTTCAGAACCAAGATTAGCTCTTGGCGGCGCTAATGACGCCTCTGTGGGTGATTTGGATGGAGACGGGGAATATGAGATTATTTTAAAATGGAATCCAAGCAACGCTCATGATAACAGCGAGGATGGAAAAACCGGAAATACTTACATAGACGCTTACAAAATGGACGGAACTAAACTTTGGAGAATTGATTTAGGTAAAAACATTCGTTCTGGCTCTCATTATACACAATATATAGTTTATGATTTAGATTATGACGGAAAAGCTGAAATCGCTATGAAAACCGCTCCAGGTTCTATTGACGGTATAGGTAAATATGTAACCGAAGTTGGAAACACAAATAAAATTAAAGAGGCAGACAATACTATATCTTATGTGAACTCAAGAGGAAGAATTTTAGAAGGACCTGAATACCTCACAGTTTTTAATGGAAAAACAGGAGAAGCTGTACAAACAATAGATTATTATCCTGAAAGAGGGGATATAAACAAATGGGGTAAAAGCAACGATAATGGAAATCGCGTTGATAGATTTTTAGCGGGCGTGGCTTATTTGGACGGTGTTCATCC
>CANOGI010000291.1 GCA_947565475.1 uncultured Eubacteriaceae bacterium | reverse complement strand
TACATCATTTATTATGGCTTGCTGATTTTCTGTTGCCAAAATGTTGCCACGCATATATTACACCAAATACCCGCAAATTAACAACACATTTTTGAAATGTTACGCAATAAAAGCCCTTTTTTTAGGATAAAGGCATAATATACCACTTAGGCTATTTTTACTTCTGAAAGCCCTTGCAAAATAAGGCTTCAATAAAGGCTAAAGCGTAACGAGCCACTAACCTGACACCGATTTTTCCCTTAATTACATGGTGCTATCACCATGTACAAAGGACATTAACAACAGAAATGGCAATTCATTGTTCTCCACCACCCTAATCAACAAAATAGAATTGTTTACTCTCTAAAATATTTTGTATTTAATGCCTCAACAAGATTTGAAACAGCAATAACATTATTAGGCACTTCTCTGTCTGAACGATTTAGCCATATAGTATTGATACCCAATGCCCCCGCACCTTTTACATCACTGCTCAATGAATCGCCAATATGCACAACATCATCTGTCCTCAATTATACCAAGCAGTTTTTTTGTTCCAAGCAAAGCAATTTCATATATAGACATATACTTGTAATTTATGTTCGCTTCAATCATCGCCTTGCTTTGTTTTTCATTTACAATCGCATAAGGATAAATTCCATACATAAAGGGGAAAAAAGAATATATAAAATCATTTTTTTCTTTTTCCGACATATTTAATTTATCAAGACATTTCATTACGGCGTTCATTGTTTCCCCATAAGCCTTTTTAAAATCAATAAGTTTTTCCATATGGCTGTTGTCTTCCATATCTTTAAGATTTAACGACAACAGGCTAAGCATAGTTTCGCGATTCTCTAATGAATGAGCTAAAAACTCGGCAAATTCATTTTTTGTAAAAGGCTTTTTATCGTTTGCGGCAGTATATAATTCCTGTGACCATTGTTCGTATTCCCTTTTTAAAAGTGCCAGAAAAATTTCTTCTTTTGTATTATAATAGTTGTAGATTGCGGTTCTTTTAAAAGAAGTAATATTCCCTATTTCTTTAATAGTTATTTCTTTAAAACTCATACTTTCATAAAGCTTTGCACAAGCGTTAATAATTTCATCTTCCCGCTCTTTTGTTAATTGTTCAGAACCTTTTGGCATAATATCATTTTGCTCCTTTCGCAAAAGAAAGACATTTTCCTATAATCTCTCCTGTTTTTAAATATTCATAAGTTGGAAATTCAAAAAGAACAGGTTTTAAAGTATAATAATTTACTTTGCCGTCTTCAGTTAAATATTCTTCTTCAACATATGTGCTTTCTATAGAACATATAAAACTTTCAAAATTCGGCGTATTGTAAATATCAACAACTTTGCAGGACATAACCAAAGGTGATTTTTTAATTAAATGGGTTCCGAATTCTTCGATTTCATACTCAAAAAGTTTTGATTTATCCTCGCTTTGTCCACTTACTTTTCCGCTGTAATCCGCTTCGGGCAAAATTTTCTCATCAACAATATTAATTGATAGTGTGTTATTTTTTTTGATAAGCCCATTTATAAAATGCGGAGCCGCAAGACTTACAAGCACTATATCGTGTCCGATAATGCCAATATGAGCGACTAAAGTCCAAGTTGGTTTATCATTATCCATAGTACCTATAACAGTTAAAGGCATCGGATATAAAGCTAACTGTGAACCAATATTTTTCTTCATCAAAATCACTCCTTATTACTTAGTATTATGACAACGTGTCATCATATGTATTGTATGATTTTAACAACACGTTGTCAATATAACTTTAAAAATTTTTATAAAATCCGCGTTTTTTAATTTACATAACTCTAAAACTAATATAGTTGATAATCGAATAGAAAACAAATATAACAGCTTTCTATACTATTAAAATTATAATTGATTATTCTTTGGGAATTGCCGCTTTAACCGCGTTAATTGCGTTCAATGTTCTTGGAAATCCATTATATGGAACACAAAGCAATATTGCCGATAAAATTTCATCTTCCGTATTTCCTACTGATAAATTACCTATAGTATGAGAACCGATTTGGGACTCGCAGCCGCCGTTTGCGGTTAAAACAGAAAGTGTAATAAGTTCTCTTGTTTTAACATCAAGGGTATCTCTTGTATAAAAATCGCCAAAACAAATATCGGAAAGATATTTTGTAATAACCTTCTGGGCATCGGTCATATCGTCTGTAATTGTGCCTATCTGTGGTCCGAAAATTGAACGCTGAACTTCAAGTCCTTTTTCATATCTGTTTTTATCCGTAACAGTTGCCTGAGATTTTGGCAAAGTTATTTTTCTTTCCTCAAAAACTTCATTAGCGGCATTTATCGCGTTAATTGCTTTAATATAACCGCAATAAGGAGCACTGTGATAAATAGCTTCCTGTATTTCTTCTGCCGTTACCCCATTATCAAGAGCGTAAGCTGTTTGAGTTTTAATTTGAGGATAAGCCTGTGTTGCCGTCATTGTGGCAATAATTAAAAGCTGCTGTGTTTTTTCGTCTAAATTTTCATCAATATATTCATCGCCGTAGTGTTCAATCATTTCTTCTATCTCAATCATATTATTTTCTCCTTGTATTATATAGTTGTAGTGTTTAAAGTCCCTCATCAAGGACTTATGCTATAATGTATAAGGTACTGTGGATTAGTTATTACCACCTACCACTTGATGGT
>CANOGI010000290.1 GCA_947565475.1 uncultured Eubacteriaceae bacterium | reverse complement strand
GCATACTCAAGTTCTTTTTTGAGAGACTCATAATCAGGATGTAGCTCACCGCTTACAGAATCCGTAACATCCAAACGTTTTTTAAGCTCATCAACTGTCGCCTGTGTAACATCCGATTTAAGCTGTAAATGCATGGAATCCTCATATAAACCGTTTATCTGGCTGGCTAAATCATCATAATAGTAAAACTTCATTTCCGATATAGTAATCATACGATTATAACCTGTTGTTATACAAAGCTGAAAAGTATCCGAAGTTATTGGCTCATTTGCCGTTACCGTATAATAAATATTGCCGTTTTTATCTTTCTTCTGAGAAATAGAACAATTGTCCGCTTTACTCCAAGCGCCATTTTCGTCTTTGTATCGAATTTTCGCGCCATTATATCCATATTGCTGACTCGCGCTTGGGGCAAAACGAATTGTGTCAATAGTATATTTTTTATCCAAAGTAATAATTGGGTTACTGTGATTACTGTATACAACCCCTGTATCCCAATCGTTTACAAGTGTGTATGTAGCTTGATTATTGTCTGTAACGGCAAAAGTGTCACCATTTAATACCGCTCCTGATGGATTTTCCTCGTTTAAAACATGCGCCGTTACTTTTCCCGCCCCATTTGATGTATTGATAAGCTTGTATTTAGGCATTTCCACATCCACAGCCGCTGTCGTCGTCGCTTGATTTAATTTCGACGCTGGGCTCGCTCCAAGCTCATTATAACCAACTACATATACCTCATATGTAACATTTGGTTTTAAATTACTGATAACATAGCTTGTCGAGGTTATATTCTTTATTTCCGAATATTTCTCAACACCCTTCTCACGATAAAACAGCGTATAACTCTGGGTATCTCTCATTTTTCTCCACGTTACTTTAAGCGACTCAACTTGCCCCTGAGCTGATACATATTCCGGAGCTGGCGGCGCTGAATCTGGTTTTAATGTAATCTCAGAGCTTTCAGAATATAAACTTTTCCAATTACCATTAGTTGAGCGAACACGTATAGTATAGGGCTCATAAGTAGCGAGCTTTCCACTTCCCAGTCCTGTAACAGTAATCGTTGTATTATTTGTCGCCTGTATAATTTGATTTCCATTAGCGCTTATTTGAACTTCATATCCCATAATATTTACCTGTGGATCCCATGTAACGCTGAATGAGGGATTTTCTCCAGCGGACATTTGCTTTAAAACAATATTTTCAGGAATATTAAGTTCAGGTTCAGGGATACGGTCTTCCATATTGTTCACAAATTCAACTTTGGCAATATCAACTAAATTGGTGCTTGCCCCCGTGACTTTTATTGTTATTTTTTTCACAGCTATTTGAGTTCCTATATTTATTACAACTGTTCCGTCGCTCTCTATAGTAACTTTTTCCTCTGGTGATCGTACAATGCCTCTTGTCATATCAACATCGGCAAGCTCTAATGTCTCTTCCCCGCCGATATTAAAAGAATAAATATTTCCGTCCTCAGCCTCAATAGTAACAATACCAGACTCAATTAAATTTTCAGAACCTTTTGGAGGTTTAATCACAATTCCTTTAACCGTTTGTTCGTGCGACACGGAGGGATTATTTATCTCTAACGATAACTCGACAGGGTTTTCAGGTGAAATAGCTTCTTCATTAGCCGTCGAAAACCTTACATATTTATCAATATCCTCAGTTAAATCGTTTAATGTTCCATATTTAATAGCTGTACCCTCGCTCGCTTCAGCATTGATATTTTCCGAGGGAATTATATCCAAAGGAGTCGCCGTTACGTTACCTCCATAATTCAAAGTCACATATGTCAAATCGGCGATATTAACAACCCCGTCATTGTTTAAATCATATTGCTCCTCATCACTTCCACTTTCAATGGCTTTCATCATAATTTCAGAATCTTTAACATCAATAATTCCATCTTTATTAACGTCGCCAATAGCCATAACACCATGTTTTTCGTTTCCCAAATTATTTTGAAGCTCATTTTTTCTTTTACTGTTATTAAGCTCAACTCTTGTGGTAAATCCCTTTTTTATCACAACATCTTGCGTATAATCAGGATAACCAGCCGCCGTAATTTTTAGAGTATAATTTCCTACTGGAATATTTTTAATTACACCTGATGCGGCATTTCCCTCTTCATTGCTGTTAATCTCAAATTTTTGAGGCTTCAGCCCTCCATCTTTGGAATATAACTCAGCATAAAAAGTATCTGAAAAAGTAGGAAAATCAAGATTAATATCTATTCCCAAACTACTTAGCTCCGTATCTCCTAAGATTTGAACATTATCAGCAAAAATAGGAACCGTAAATACAGATTGCGCCGCTATAGCCGCCGCTACAGCGACAGAATACACTTTTTTTGTAGGTTTTACTTTTAATTTCATACAAATCTCCTTTTTTTATTTTTTATATTCATAAAACGCCTGTTCAAAAATTAACAACTTTATATAAATATACATTAATTCTTGCTTATAGCGTTGTCTGAAAACTACATAACAATAATCTATCGCCATAAAAATATACTTGCTGAATTGTTAAAAAATTCAATTACTCGTTTTATAACCCCTAAAAAAACAAATTACATATATATGTCTATGTTTTTAAATATAAAATTATTATATCTATATTTAGCCAAATTGTCAATGAATTTCCACTCGTTTATATTAAAAATCTAACCTTGTGCGAAATTCTAAAACAGAGCCAAACAAGCACTTTACACAAGATTATTT
>CANOGI010000289.1 GCA_947565475.1 uncultured Eubacteriaceae bacterium | reverse complement strand
AAATAATGTAAACATATTTCAAGTTTTCTTTACTTTTTATAATTTTTTGTTTATATTTGGTTTTCAAATAAACAACAGAAAAATAACTATCAGGAGGAATTTCAATGTATATAGAATCATTATTAAGCGCCCTTCCGGGAGCCGCGGCACAAGGTCTAATATGGGGAATTATGGCAATCGGTGTCTATATTACATATAAAATACTTGACGTAGCGGATCTCACCGTCGATGGTACAATGTGTACGGGCGGCGCTGTAAGTATCATGATGATATTGTCAGGATATAATATATGGGTAAGTTTACTTGCGGCTTTTATAGCCGGAATGATCGCTGGTTTGGTTACAGGTTTTCTTCATACTTTTATGGGTATTCCGGCTATTTTGGCTGGTATTTTAAGCCAGCTCGCGTTATACTCTGTAAATTTAAAAATTATTGGAAAATCCAATCAAGCTATAAATGTTAATAATTTCGATTTATTGGTATCTCTTCGTTATATAAGCGACGTTCCTTTTTATAAAAACTCTATTTTTATCGGAGTAATGTTTATAATAGCAATTATAGCGATTTTATATTGGTTCTTTGGAACCGAGCTCGGCTGTTCATTAAGAGCGACAGGCTGTAATCCAAATATGAGCCGTGCTCAGGGAATTAACACAAATTTTAATGTTGTTTTGGGCCTTATGATTTCAAATGGCCTCGTCGCTCTCGCAAGCGCTCTTTATTCGCAATATCAGGGTTTCACCGATATTAATATGGGAAGAGGAGCGATTGTAATAGGCCTCGCCTCTGTTATTATCGGAAAAGTATTATTTGAGAAAATTTTCAGAAATTTCGCGCTTAGACTTCTAAGCGTAGCGTTAGGAGCGGTTATTTATTATATAGTTCTTCAAATAGTAATATGGATAGGTCTCGACACTGATTTATTAAAATTACTTTCCGCTTTAATTGTGGCTGTATTTCTCGCTGTTCCTTACTGGAAGAAAAAATATTTTACAAAACCTTTTAAACAAGGAGGTAGCAAAAATGCTTGAGGTTAAAAATATTTATAAAACTTTTAATGTAGGTACCATCAACGAGAAAAGAGCGTTAAACGGTTTATCACTAACATTGAACGAGGGTGATTTCGTAACAGTTATAGGCGGAAACGGAGCGGGAAAATCCACATTAATGAACGCTCTCGCCGGCACATGGTTTGTTGATGAGGGAAATATAATAATTGACGGAATTGACGTAACAAAAATGCCTGAATTTAAAAGAGCTAAATTTTTAGGCAGGGTATTCCAAGACCCTACTATGGGAACCGCTCCCACTATGGGAATTGACGAAAACTTAGCCCTCGCTATGAGGCGAGGTAAAAGCAGAGGGCTTAAAATAGGTATAACAAAAGCGGAGAGAGAAAAATATAAAAAACTTCTCTCAACTCTTGAGTTGGGTCTTGAGGATAGGCTCACATCTAAAGTTGGACTTTTATCAGGAGGACAGAGGCAGGCTGTAACTTTATTAATGGCCTCACTGCAAAAGCCTAAAATTCTTCTTCTTGACGAACATACCGCGGCGCTTGACCCGAAAACAGCCGCTAAAGTTCTTGAGACAACAAATAAAATTATCTCAAAAGATAATCTTACAACTTTAATGATTACTCATAATATGAAAGACGCTATCGCTAACGGAAACCGCCTTATTATGATGAATAACGGAAACATAGTCCTTGACATAAAAGGAGAGGAAAAGAAAAATTTAACAGTCGAGACGCTTCTTAAAAAATTTGAGGAAGTAAGCAAAGAAACTTTTGACAACGACAGCGCTTTATTAAGTTTATAACTACGCCTAATTTTCAATTATTTTAAAGTTTATTGTTCACCATTAATGATTAAATATCATTTGTCATATCTTTAATAATTATAAAAGGCGCCCTTAGTGTTAATAGAGAATGTAAAAAAATCTCATTAAATATATTGACATTGTTAAATTAAACTGATAAATTTAAAGTATAAAGAGTTTCTGATTAATTTTTTAATAACGTTTCAGATAAATATTTTATGAAAAATTTTAATTTACCACAGCTTATCAAAAAACTAAAATATACTGTAAAAATAAAAAAATTAATTTTGCGATATAATTCCGCTGTTTAAATTAAGATTATAGAAATTTCGAGCCATGAAAATAAAAATATTTTACTCAAAATTTCTCAAATAACCATAAGATTTTTTTATACTTTCAACTTTTTGAGATTATAAAATATTTTCTTTAAAACTTTTTTGGGTTAAATTAAACCATTGTAGTAAAATATATTATTCCTAAAATATGTGTTAAGAAATTTTTATAAAAATAAATGATTTCTTCAAATATGTGATGCTCTCTAAAAATCGCTTTTGAATAATAATCTGAAATGTAAAAATTTAATTAATCAGTAATTTTCTTAAAATTGGTTCTTTATAAAAGACCAATTTTTATAAAAATTTCAAGATAGGAGATAAAATATGAAAAAAATATTATCGTCTTTAATTATGTTAGCCATGGCTTTTTCATTTACGGGATGTGGAAACTCCTCAACCGATGAAGCCCCTTCAAACTCAGTCAAAGAGGACAAAACATATAATATAGGCATTTGCCAGCTTGTTCAACACGACGCTCTTGACGCGGCGACAAAAGGTTTTCAAGACGCTTTGACAGAATCCCTTGGGGATAAAGTCTCATTTGACGTTCAAAACGCTCAAGGTGATTCTCCTACCTGCGCGACCA
>CANOGI010000288.1 GCA_947565475.1 uncultured Eubacteriaceae bacterium | reverse complement strand
CCAAATTCCCGCTTCCAATATTCCTACTACCCAAAACTCGCCTTCTCATAATACTTCTAATTATTCCAACTTTACTCCCGAACTTAACTCCGACACCCTAAATCCGCCTGCTCAAAATAATTTGTCTCAAAATACCACTACCTCCGTTACTCAAAATAACTCTGCACAAAATATCACTAACTCCGTCCAAATTCCTGCTTCTAATATTCCTACTACCCAAAACTCGCCTTCTCATAATACTCCTAATTATTCCAGCTTTACTCCCGAACTTAACTCCGACACCCTAAATCCGCCTGTTCAAAATAATTTGTCTCAAAATACCACTACCTCTATTACTCAAAATACCCATATACAAAATATTACTAATTCTGTTATTCAAAATAGCTCCAACCAAATTTCTAATATTCAAAGTGAACCTATTCAAAATATTCCAACTACCCCCATAGCACAACTTTTGAATAGACATGAAAAAATATTTATTCCTATTTTAGAAAGATCCATAAATTCAGGCTCTTTAAATCTATTTAGAAGCACGCTTTTAAATTATGGATTTAAAGAAAAATTTTCTATACCTGAATTATCGGCATCGTTAATTCCAATTTTTGAAAAAAATCCAAAACTTGAAATTACATTTAACTCGCTCCCCGAAGTAAAAATAGCCCTTTCTTTTTCCTCAAGAACAACAAGCGAACAAAGTTTAAAACAATCTCCAAATAAGATACCTGAAGTATATCCCGAAAATGTAAAATCAGATAATTCTAATATAAAACAATCTCAACCCAAAAGTTCAACCTTAGATTATAAAGATACTGAATTTCCAGAAACTTATTCACAAACTAAATTAAAGAATACTCATACACTAACAAATACAACATCCTCAACCGCAAAGAATCAAAATACTTTTTATAAACAAACAAACCTAAATTTAGAAAAAGTATTTTTTCAAAATAAAAAATTACTTTTACCTATCATTGAAAAGTCCATAAAAGAAAATTCTTTGACACTATTCAAAAAAACTCTCTCAAATATTGGATATAAAAAAGACATATCTTTAATTGAATTAAACGATACATTAAAAATAGCACTTTGGGATAATAAAAAACTTATGAGAAAATTTGCAGAAATTCCCGAAGTAAAAACTGCTTTAAAAGAATATGAAAATGATAAAGTAAAAATAAGTTCGAAAGAAGAAACTGAAATGTCCATAAATAATACTCAAAATAAAAAAAATGTATTTTTATTAAACGATTTTAATATAAAAGATTTAAAGAAAATTTTTGAATCCGCTTTTAAGAATTATCCAAAACTCAATGAGCACACTCATGAACTTTTAAACACAAAAGAAAAATTTATAAACAGAGCACTCAAAAAATTTTCTATTGATTTTTCAAAAGATTATAGCGAGCTTGATAATTTTTCAGAAAACTTTACTGAAAAATTATCATCTCTTAAATCTGAGTTTATGGTTTCACAAAGCTCAGAACAAAGCGAAACTTCTTTTGAAATAAAAAATATACTCAATAACCTTGAATTTGCGTCTCAATTTAAAGATATGGCATATTTTCAATATCCAATAATGATAAATAATAATCCAACTACAGCTGAATTATATATTTTTGAAAATAAATCAAAACATAAAAACTCAAAATCATCGAGTGCGGTAATATCTTTGGACTTAGCATTTTTAGGACATTTTGAGGCATATATAAATAAAGAACAAAATAATATATTCTGTCAATTTAAAACAGAAAATAAAAATATAGAAAAATTAATATCATCGAAAATAAACGATTTGAACAATGCATTAAAAAATTATAATTATAATCTGAAACAAGTTACTTTTAAGGAGTTTGACGAAAAGTTCACAGTTCTTTCAAAAGAACCATCTTTAACAAAAAAAGAACAAAATAAAACATCTTTTGCTCTTGATATAACAACTTAAATAAAAAAATATATTAGATATTTTATAATTAGTATTTTATAAACAAGTCTCAGTGCATTTGAAGACTTAAAAGCGGTTAGCTCTCAATAGCATAGTTTGAGAAAAAACTTTTGCCTTCACTGCTTAAAGATACGATAATTGTAATGGATAATATGTCTTTTCACCGTAAGAAAAACATTTGCTTTGTACCGCACAAAAATATGGATATAGTTTGATATTTTGCCGCTTTACTCACCTGAGCTCAATCCGATTGAAAAATTTTGGTCATTGTTAAAAAGGCGACTTCAAAAAATTCTTCCAAAATACAGCAATTTTGATAACAGTCTTTTTAAGTGTTTTCGGCTTCTTTAACTATATACCAAAAGTAATTCAATGTAACTAATTATATAAAAAAATAAATAAAAAATTAGATAAATAATTATATAAAAAAATTTTTAAAGTCGTATCAACATGTACGATAATGAAAAAATGGGAAATTATTTAATAAATTTTATAGACATTTTATATTATGATTTATATATCTTTTTAAAATTAATTATTTATATTGACTCAAAACTTTTTAAGTGTTAAAATATAGAAAAGGGTTGAAGCTCTGAAATTTGTACATAATAAAAATAAAAAATGGGGTGTGTTTAAATGAACGATGTTCTTAAAAAACTTAGTTCTATTGGTATTGTTCCTGTAATTAAAATTGATGATGTTGAAAAAGCCGTACCTTTGGCTAAAGCGCTGGTTGCTGGAGGCATTCCTTGTGCGGAGGTAACCTTTAGAACTGACGAGGCAGAAGAAGCCATTAGAAGAATGGCCAAAGAAGTCCCTGAAATGCTTGTGGG
>CANOGI010000287.1 GCA_947565475.1 uncultured Eubacteriaceae bacterium | reverse complement strand
CGAAAGGTTTAGCGTGGATAAATGTACTTGATGAAGGTGTTAAAACGACTATTTCTAAATTTTTTGACGATGAAAAACTTAATGAGATTGTTAAGGCTCTTGACGGCGAGAGCGGAGATCTTATTCTAATATGTGCTGATAAGGACAGTATTGTTTTTGACGCTTTGGGTGCTTTACGTCTTGATGTGGCTAAAAAACTTGAGATTTTAGATGATAACGATTTTAAATTTCTTTGGGTTACGGAATTTCCTCTTTTTGAGTATAGTGAGGATGAGAATAGATTTGTCGCTAAGCATCACCCGTTTACTTCACCTATGGATGAGGATATTGATATTTTAGAATCTAATCCTGGAGAGGCTCGAGCGAAAGCTTATGATATGGTTCTTAATGGCTGTGAGCTTGGTGGTGGAAGCATTCGTATATATAGGAGAGATATTCAGAAAATTATGTTTAAAGCGCTTGGATTTAGTGAGGAAGAGGCTCAAAAACGTTTTGGTTTTCTTCTCGATGCTTTTAAATTTGGCGCTCCTCCTCATGGAGGGCTGGCTTTTGGGCTTGACAGAATTATTATGCTTCTTACAGGAGCGGAAAGTATCAGAGACGTTATAGCATTTCCTAAAGTTAAAGATGCTTCATGTCTTTTAACAGAAGCGCCGAATGTTGTTGATAAAGTTCAGCTTGATGAGCTTGCTATAGATATTAAAAACGTTGAGAAAGAAGAAAATTAAATTTTTATTATATTGTATATAGTCACCGAATTTATTTTTAAATTTGGTGACTGTAACAATAAATAACACTGATGTTTTTGTTTTTAGCCACTTATTTTTGATGTGAGTTTTTATGTTTAAACTTAAATTATTACTATGCGAGTGATTATTATGAATTATGACGACACTATTTATTATCTTGAAAAGTGCCATAGATTTGGATCTAAACAGGGACATGAGAATTTTAAGAGACTTATGTCTTTACTTGGTGAGCCTCAAAAAAACTTAAAAGTTATACATGTAGCGGGAACAAATGGTAAGGGCTCAACCTGCGCTATGATTTATTCGATTTTGATTAGTCAAGGGTATAATACAGGTCTTTTTTCTTCTCCTCATCTTGAGAGATATAATGAGCGTATAGCTTTAAACGGAGAATATATAAGCGATTATGATTTTATTAAGCATATTGAAATTGTGAGAAACAAGGTTTTTGAACTTTTTGGTAAAACTGACGAGTTTTTTTCATTTTTTGAGATAATTACAGCGGCGGCGTTTAATTATTTTAATGAAAAAAATGTTGATTTTGTAGTATTGGAGGTTGGATTGGGAGGAAAACTTGATTCAACAAATATTATTGAGAAGCCTCTTGTTTCTGTAATAACATCGATAAGTTTTGACCATATGGAATACCTTGGAAATACTATTTCCGATATTACGAGGGAAAAAGGCGGAATTATAAAAAAAAATTCCTTTGTGGTATTGTATTCACAGAGAGAAAGAGTGTATAATATTATTAAGGAAATTTGTTCCGAAAAAAGTTCAGATTTGTTTTATACAGATAAGTATGGAATAAATATTATAAATCGTTCTTTAAATGGAACGTTATTTAGCGTCAAAAATAATTATTTCTTTTATGAGAAGATTTTTGTCGGTCTTTGTGGGGATTATCAGGTGTTTAACGCTTGTAATGCCCTTATGACTGTTGAGGCTTTAAAAAAGCAGGGGATTTTTATTTCTGAAAAGGCTGTTTTTGATGGTCTTAAAAACGCTTCTATAAAGGGGCGTATGCATATTATTATGAGAAATCCTCTATTTATTCTCGATGGGGCACATAATATAGGCGGAGTGGATTTTCTTAATGTTTTTCTTCGTAGATTAAAAAGTTGTAATAAAAAAATAACAATTATCATAGGAATTTTGAAAGACAAAAATTATGGTGAGATGATTGATAAAATTACTCAATTCTGTGATAATGTAATTTTTACAGAGGCAGACAATAAAAGAGCGGTAAAATCTCAAATCCTTTTTAAATCGGGTACTTTTGGCAATAAATGTGTTTTTATTGAGGAGAATTTTAAAAACGCTGTTGAGCTGGCTTTAAAAATATCGGATAGAAATGATTCTATTATATGTACAGGTTCTTTGTATCTTGTCGGGGACGTTTTAAAATATTTTAATAAAACACATTATGGAGTTTTATACGAAGAATAAAATAAACCTAAAAAATAAAAAAGTGGCGATTTTTATGGAACTTATTTGTTTGTTACGAACATTAATATAAATAAAAAAAGTTAAGATAATTTAGTTTATTTAAAGATACAAAATGATAAGATTGCTTTTTAAGCGGGTAATTAAAAAATAATAACTTATTTTGGGAGGTTTTTATAATGCTTGATTTTAAAAAAGAAATTTTAAAATATAAGCCTATTTTAGAGGTTGAAGATGTTGAGAGTTCTATTAATTCTGATGAAATTAAAGATATGATGGATATTCTTAAACAACTTTCAAATCAAAAACAAGATACAAATAATAGATGAGGAGAGGTTTATTGTGATATGTCCCATTTGTGGTTCTTTTACTGAAAATAAAAAAAGATGTCAGTCTTGTGGAAGTTATATAAATGATTTTTCGAAAATTTATGATATTTCAAATATTCTTTATAATAAAGGGCTTGCGTGCGCAAGTGTTAATGATTTTACTCACGCTGAAGAAGCTTTGAGAAAAAGTGTTTTGTTTAATAAAAATAATATTAACGCGAGAAATGTTCTTGGCCTTGTCTATTATGAGAC
>CANOGI010000286.1 GCA_947565475.1 uncultured Eubacteriaceae bacterium | reverse complement strand
GTCGTGTATTCTACTTATCAAGCGGTTTCAGGAGCGGGCTTAGGAGGCTGGAAAGACCTTGAGGATGGTCTTAAAGGAGAGTCTCCCAAAAAATTCCCTCATCCTATAGCGAATAACTGCCTTCCTCACATTGACGTATTTACTGAAAACGGCTATACAAAAGAGGAATTAAAAATGGTTAATGAAACAAGAAAAATTCTTCACGAACCTAACTTGAAAATTACGGCTACAGCGGTGCGTGTCCCCGTCTTTAATTCCCACAGCGAGTCAATTAACGTTGAATTTGAAAAACCTTATGAGCTTGATGAACTTATTGAGACATTGAAAAATGCGCCTGGAGTGGTTATACAAAATAACTCAGACGCAAACGAATATCCTCTCGCGATAAACGCCGCCGGACATGACGAGGTATTTATTGGAAGAATAAGACGGGACGAAAGTGTTGAAAGCGGGGTAAATCTCTGGGTTGTCGCCGATAATATAAGAAAAGGCGCCGCGTCAAACGCCGTTCAGATAGCCGAGGTAATTATTAACAATATGCAATGATTTTAAAATAAAAGAGGTGTTTATATGTCTATTTTTGTTGGTTCTGGCGTTGCCATTGTAACGCCGTTTAATGAGGACGGTTCCGTAAACTACGATTCATTGGGCAAAATGATTGATTTTCAAATAGAAAATCACACAGACGCCATAATCGTTTGCGGAACAACAGGCGAAGCCTCAACTTTATCCGATGATGAGCAAATCGAGACAATAAGGTTCGCCGTTGAAAAAACAAATAAAAGAGTGCCTGTAATTGCGGGAGCGGGAAGTAATGACACAAAACACGGTACTGAACTCTGTAAAAGAGCAGAAAAAGCAGGAGCGGATGCTCTCTTAATTGTCACCCCCTACTACAATAAAACAAGCGTTAAAGGACTACAGCGATATTTTGAGAATATGGCCGGAAGCGTTGACATTCCTATTATAATGTACAGTGTAAAAGGAAGAACAGGATTAAATATACCACCAAAACTTGTTAAAGAACTTTCAAAAGTCCCGAATATCGTCGCTATAAAAGAAGCAAGTGGTGACGTTTCTCAAGTCGCTCAAATAGCAGCGTTATGCGGTGATGATTTAGATATTTATTCCGGAAACGACGATCTTATTATTCCTCTTATGTCATTAGGCGGAAAAGGAGTAATTTCTGTTTTGGCAAATATCGCTCCTAAAAATACCCATGATATGATCGCTAAGTTTTTAAAAGGCGACATTGCGGGAGCAAAGAAACTTCAACTTGACGCAATAGATATTATTAATAACCTTTTCAGCGAGGTAAATCCTATTCCGGTAAAAGCCGCGTTAAATATGATGGGATTAAACGCGGGGTTATATAGAGAACCGCTTATAGAAATGGAAGAAGCTAATTATGAAAAACTTAAAATCGCTATGAAAAATTACGGGTTGATAAATTAAAAATATTTCTTTATATAGCTATTTATGAGAGTTTCAACACGAAACGATAAAACAATTACTTAAAATATAGTGTGTTCATTAAAATTTGTTTTTTCATTCTTTTATTGCTTCGCTATGATATATTTTAACTTAAATTTATCACATGTTTTATTTTTAAGACAATTTATAAAATACTTATGATAAAGGGAGGAATTTATATTGGTAAAAATTATAATGAACGGCTGCAACGGTCATATGGGGAAAACAATTTGCGATATTGTCTCAAAAGAAAAAAACTGTGAAATTGTAGCTGGTATAGACATTGTTGAGAGTAACGCTACTTTTCCCATGTTTACAAATGTAAACGACTGCGATATGCCCGCTGATGTAATAATTGATTTTTCAACGGCGACAGCCGTTCCATCTATTTTAAATTACGCCGTTTCCAAAAAAATTCCAATAGTAATATGTACAACCGGTCTTTCAGAAGAAACAATAAAAATGATTGATGACGCGTCGGAGGTTATTCCTGTATTTCGCTCGGCAAATATGTCAATAGGAATAAACATTATCGCCAATCTCTTAAAAAAAGCTGTAAAAATACTTGATGACGCCAACTTTGATATAGAAATCATTGAAAAGCATCATAATCAAAAAATAGACGCTCCAAGCGGAACAGCGTTACTTTTGGCCGACAGTATGAACGAAACCATGAATAAAAAATACGAATATATTTATGACCGTTCATCAGTACGTCAAAAAAGGCAAAAGAAAGAGCTGGGAATCCACGCTGTAAGAGGCGGAACAATTGTTGGCGAGCACTCTGTAATCTTTGCGGGAAATAACGAAGTCCTTGAATTTAAACATTCCGCTTCATCAAAAGAAATTTTTGCTGTTGGTGCCGTAAAGGCCGCTCAATTTATAGCTGATAAACCATGTGGAAAATATGATATGCAAAATTTGATGGATTAACTTTTTACAGATCTAATAAATTTTATGGTTTCCTAAATACATTTACTAACTCCACACTATATTTTAAAAGTTAGTCTCATAAAAAACCTCGGAGGATTTATTCCATGAAATTTAAATTGATACTAAGTTTTGTTTTTTTTATAATTTCAATCTTTATATCAAGCTGTAATAACCAGCAAAATTTAACTGAGAGTTCTCGCCAAATTTTCTCTATGGATACAGTAATGGAACTTCGTGCGTATGGTGAAAATCCTGAAAAAGCTTTAGATTTAGCTGAAAACGAAATAATTCGAATTAATAATATTTTAAAAAGAAGTAACCCTGATAGTGAAATATATAAAATAAATGAAAACGGCAAAGCGAAAGTTTC
>CANOGI010000285.1 GCA_947565475.1 uncultured Eubacteriaceae bacterium | reverse complement strand
CCTTTAAAAAGGCCCTCCGGGTGTGGGACAGCGTCCCACGGTTTTAATCTTTTAATGAGGCAGAGCCTCAAGATTTTTATTCTTAAATAGTATTTTTGGAGGTTTGGAACCTTTTTACGATAGAAAAAGGTAAATTTTTGTCGAACTCACGTTAGTTTAAATATGGCGAGGTATATGAGAAAATGAAAAGTTCTGTATTGAATATACCTATTAATAAATATAAAGACTGGATTTTTGAGAGATTCAAAATATTATGTGGTTTTTTTGAGACAGATGATATTGATAGGGATAGATTGAAAGAGGCTGTTTTATGTTTTTGGGAATATTTTGGTCTTTTAGAGGTAAAATCTGTGTACTCTTTTTTGGACGACAATGTTTTGGACGATAATAATATTTATATTGATAAATGTATTTTTACGGAGCTCCTAAAATCGAATATTTTTAAATTTATTTTTTTCGCTGTTTCAGCTGATACGGGAGTTTATAATATAAAAAATAGTTTTCGAGGAAATATCTTGAAAGAATTTTATTTTGATTTGACGTGTACCGCTGTTATTGATATATCGAGAAAAATTTTAAAAAATATTTTTGAGGATTTTGATTTTATTAAAAATTTGTCTTTTTTTGTTTCAAATGCTTTTGGCCCGGGTTTTTTCGGGATTGGACATAAAGAAGTTTTTAGCTTTTTTAAATTAATCGACAGTGATAAAATAGGTCTTTATCTTAATGAAAGCGGAGTCATTTATCCAGAGAAGTCGTTTATTGGTTTTTTTGTTGTTTCTGAAAATGAAATTTTTATTGGGAATGACTGCGAAAGCTGTGTTGGAAATAAAAAGGGATGTTTTTTTTGTGAGAAACATAATTTTTGATAAGAATTTTTAAAAATGAATTATTATGGGGGGAATGTATAATGACTTTATCCGGTGAATTATTTGAAAGGGGTAAAAAAGTTATGCCGGGAGGTGTGAACAGTCCTGTGCGAGCTTTTAAAAACGTTGGGAGGAACCCGCTGTTTATAGAAAAAGCCTCAGGTTCTAAAATTTATGACGCTGACGGTAATGAGTATATTGATTTTGTCAATTCATGGGGACCTCTTATTTTAGGGCATTGCAATCAAGATATTGTTGAGGTGGTTAAACATACTATAATTAATGGATTTAGTTTTGGTTTGTCAACGGAAAAAGAAGTTCTTATGGCGGAGCTTATATGTGAGATTGTTCCTAATGTGGAAATGATAAGAATGGTTAACAGCGGAACGGAGGCTGTAATGAGCGCTTTGCGTCTCGCGAGGGGATTTACGGGAAGGGACAAGGTTATTAAGTTTGAGGGGTGTTATCATGGACACTGTGATTCTATGCTTGTTAAAGCGGGCTCAGGCGCTTTGACGTCAGGTGAGCCTGATTCCGCTGGGATTATAAAAGAGACTGTTAAATATACTTTGATAGCAGAATATAACAATCTTGAAAGTGTTGAGAGGCTATTTAAAGAAAATAAAGATGAAATCGCGTGTGTTATTGTCGAGCCCGTGGCGGCTAATATGGGTGTGATTCCTCCTAAGGCGGGATTTTTAGAGGGACTTAGAAAGCTTTGCGATGAAAATAAAGCGCTGCTTATTTTTGATGAGGTTATTACAGGATTCAGGCTCGCTTTGGGCGGAGCTCAGGAATATTTTGGCGTGTCCGCCGATATTGTTACTTTCGGTAAAATTATCGGCGGTGGTATGCCTGTCGGAGCTTACGGCGGGAAAAGTGAGATTATGAAATGTATCTCTCCCATAGGGGACGTTTATCAGGCGGGGACTTTATCGGGAAATCCTATTGCTATGGCGGCCGGCTATAAACAACTTACTATGCTGCGAGATAATAAAGATATTTTATCTACAATTAATATGAATGCCGAATACATAGCTAATGAAATGAGAGGTATTATTAATAGATATAATGTTTCAGCCCAGGTTAATCAAGCGGGCTCCCTTATCTCAGTATTTTTTACTAAAGATGAGGTTGATTCTTATAAAACAGCTGTCAAAAGCGACACAAAAGTTTTTTCAAGATTTTTTAATTCTATGCTTGATAACGGAATTTATATCGCTCCGTCACAGTTTGAGGCGATGTTTATAAGTTTCGCTCATGAAGGCGGGGACTTTAAAAAATTTATTGAGGTTTTTGAGAAATCTATTTCCGAATTGAAATAATGAAAGGATTTTTATTGTGAATTTACCTGAAAATTACGTAATTAAAATGAGAAATCTTCTTGGCGGAGAATTTGACGATTATTTGAGGAGTTTTGATGAGAAAAGGTATTATGGTTTAAGAACTAACACATTAAAAATTGAGCCTGATGAACTTGCCAAAAAACTTAATTTCAAGCTTGAAAAAGTTAGATGGTGCGAAGAGGGGTTTTATTATACGGAAGATGACAGACCGTCAAAACACCCCTATTACAACGCCGGACTGTTTTATATACAGGAACCAAGCGCTATGTCTACGGGGGCTATGCTTGAGGTTAAGCCAGGTGACAGGGTTTTGGACCTTTGCGCGGCTCCGGGAGGGAAAAGCACTCAGGTAGGTGCAAAGCTTAAAGGTGAAGGAATTCTTGTAAGCAACGATATAAGCGCTTCAAGGTGCAAGGCTCTTTTACATAATATTGAGGCGGCTGGAATCTCTAACGCTGTCGTAACAAACGAGACTCCTCAAAAGCTGGCTGATAAGTTTCAGGGATTTTTTAATAAAATTATTGTGGACGCTCCTTGCTCAGGCGAGGGGATGTTTAGAAAAGATAAAGACGCCG
>CANOGI010000284.1 GCA_947565475.1 uncultured Eubacteriaceae bacterium | reverse complement strand
TCAACCCCTTACCAACTTTGAAACCGCCTCAACCATTCCTTTATAATAGTTACGTCCCTCAAAAGGCTTGTCCTTTTGTAATTGCCCTATTGGGCAACTTTATCATCATAGTATTTAATTTCAATAGTTGCTCCTATACTTGCCGCATAATCTTCTATAACCATCGTATGTATTTTAAAAATCCTTTCTTTAAGTTCTTCAGGAGGAATCTCGTCAATAGGATAGCTTACATTATTTCCTTTGAGTTTTTCTTCCCAATCGGTTATATAAACTTTTACAGTAATCCCAAGACGCTTTTTTACCTCCTCCGCCCTTTCACGTGCCGCTTCAGCCCTTATTTTAAACTCCTCTCTGCTAACCATTTTTATCACCTCCGTAATATTTATGTTTTTTACAAATTGTCCTATAACATATTAACTTATGAATATACTTAAAATTTTTTATTTTTTCTTGCTTAATTTACCTTTTTGTGTTATTCTTTACTTGAGTTAGTGTCGTCGACTTCCTGTTCCAGCAGGTAGTCGATTGGTTTTTGTAAAATTTCAGATAAATGTTTAAGTTTTATATAATTGGGAATTCTTCTTCCCTTTTCCCAATCGCAAATAGTTTGTTTATTTACTCCAAGTTTTTTAGCTAATTGTAATTGGGTCAAACCTTTACTTACGCGTTCTTTTTTTATATTAGTTGCAGCCATATTTACTCCTTTCTTCTTGAGTATGGCTATTTCGTACTACATTTTTATTATAGTATGGTTTTTTCATACCGCCAAGAGGTTTTATATGAATAATACAAATATTTTTTCAGAAAATGTTAAACTTTTAAGAGAACAAGCCAATTTAAGTCAAGCAGAATTAGGCGCTGCTATAGGCATATCTAAGCAAACTGTAAATGATATTGAACATGGTCGTTCAAAAACAACATTAGATAGAGCAATTATTCTTGCCGACTATTTCAATGTTCCCCTTGATTACCTCGTTGGAAATGGCATTTACGCCTATTGGGATAAAGTTATTGAAATCAAACCTATCATAATAGATGAATTGATTAAACTTCAAATTCCCGAAAAAATTATTAATAAATTAGAAACTGACGATAATTTTTTCTTAAAATATATTCCTGCTATTTTCTATAAAATTGTTTTTGATTATACATCAAAATAAGTTACAATATACTTTTTTGCTTAAATTTAATCCTATCTACTATAATTGAGTAAATAGTTCTTTTCTTGCTTATTTTGCATTTTTATGTTACTCTTTACTTAGGTTAGTGTTATCGACTTCCTGTTCCAGCAAGTAGTCGATTGTTTCAGAATTTAAAATATTTTTTAATTTGCACCAGACTTCAATACTGCCGTTAGAAGTTCCAGCCTCTAATCTTTGGTATTGCCTTGTACTGACTCCGAGTTTTTTTGCAAGTTCTTCTTGCGTTAAGCTTTTGTTTCATCGTAATTTTATTAAATTTATACGCATATTCACCACCTCTTTCTAAACTTAACACGATTTTTAAATTCGTGTATGTGCTTTTATATTGCACGATATTATAATTCGTGTTAAGTAGTTTTTTAAAAATTTTTAGGAGTGTTAAAAATTGCTTGACTTTGCTAATCGTTTAAAACAATTAAGAAAAGAAAAGAAATTAAAACAAACTGATATGGCAACTTTGCTTGAATTAACTACACGCCACTATCAGGAAATAGAGTATGGAAAAGTAAATATTCCAACTCTTACATTAATTAAAATTGCCGACTACTTCAATGTTTCCCTCGACTACCTTGTCGGACGTTCTGACGACCCCACACGACACTAACCTTGCCGCCCCTCTGGGGCTTTTTTCTTGCTTATTTTGCCTTTTTATGTTATTCTTTAAAAATTGTACTATAGCGTATTAATTAACAAAATTTATTATCAAATTCACAACTTTTTGTTTTTAAAAAAATATCTAATTTTAAATTATAGGCATTTAATATTTTTTCAACTTCACTAATATAAAAGTCAGATTTTCCATTTATTTTATATCCTACAGTAGTCTCAGATATATCAAGTAATTTTGCTATATTTGCATAAGTCAAATTTCGCTCTCTTAACGCACCTTTAAGTCCATTATATGGTTTATGTATGTTTCTCTTATAAGTTTTCAAATTAACACCTCCATTTCAACTTGTTTCGTTCGCGATAACAAATATAACACACTAATGTTTCGTTATCAATAACAAAATCAATTTTTTTATTGTTTTTAATAACTTTTTTTATTTTTAACTTGAATTTTGTTGTTATAAGTAGTAATATTTAATTTAGAAAGGAGTTGATGATTTATGTTCAGTGAGCGACTAAAAAAGATACGTAAAAGTAAAGGTCTGACATTGGATGCTTTAGCTGAAATATATAATAAAAAATATGACGCGGGTCTAAACAAAGGAACACTTTCAAAATATGAAAACAACAAGCAAGAACCTATGATTAGTGTCGTTAGTAATTTTGAAACCATTTTAGATGTAAGCGTTGATTATTTATTATGTAAGGATATTAAAAATAATAACGAAGAAATAAATCCTTTAACAAACAAAAAAATAACTTCTAAAGAAAAAAAACAATATAATGATTATTTAGAAGAAGCTTCTCTATTTTTTAATGATGAAGATGTTTCTGAAGAAGATAAAGAATTTTTTATGTTGTCATTAAATAAAATTTTCTGGGAAGCTAAAAAAATAAATAAAGAAAAGTATGCTAAAACTCATAATAAAACTAATAGAGATGTGCAAAACTTTTGATTATTTGTAAAGGAAATAATGATAAAGAGAT
>CANOGI010000283.1 GCA_947565475.1 uncultured Eubacteriaceae bacterium | reverse complement strand
GTAGCAGCCATAAAACTGCTACGCTTAAAAGTCTAACTTTTAGGGGTCACCTCATTTGGCAGTGTCTTTTTTTAGTGGTTTGATAAAACCGCCTTGCTAAAACTTGTTTTTGAGGAGTTTAGGTTTAATTAACCAGCTAATTCATTATCTCCAGATAATTTGGAAATATCTTATTAACGCTTTTAATCGTTCATTGACTATATAAATTGATATTCCTTATTATTTTATAAATTTTTATTTTTTGGCAGTTTAAAAAGCATTGTTTTGTATATTTTGGATATAATAAGAGTGCATAAACGCCGTTTTATTACGCAGACAAAAATTTAAGGAGATAAATTTTATGAAAAATGAAGAAAATTTTAAACCTTTTATTTCCGCCGAGAGGAAGATGCCGGAGATTACCGTTACGTCAGTCATTATAGGAATTATTCTCGCGGTGGTCTTCAGCGCCGCCAACGCTTATCTTGGGTTGAGGGTGGGAATGACCGTATCGGCTTCTATTCCGGCGGCGGTTATTTCTATGGCCATTATAAGAATTATTTTAAAAAGGGATTCTATTTTGGAAAACAACATTGTACAAACCATAGGTTCGGCGGGAGAATCGGTAGCCGCTGGAGCGATTTTTACTTTACCAGCTTTATTTATGTGGCAAAAGGAATGGGGAGGAGAGCCTCCATCTCTGTTAAACATCACGATTATAGCTCTTTGCGGAGGGATTTTAGGAGTTTTATTTATGGTTCCTTTAAGACGTGCTTTAATTGTGCGGGAGCATGGCAAATTGCCCTATCCTGAGGGAACGGCCTGCTCAGAGGTACTTATTGCCGGGGAAAAAGGAGGAAAAGGCGCGGCTGTCGTATTCGCCGGTCTTGGCATAGCCGCTTTGTACAAGTTTTTCACAGACGGGTTTAAGCTGTTCGCTTCTCAGATTCACTTTGAGTTTAACAAATTTAAAGGAGGTTTCGGAACAGACGTTCTTCCAGCTTTATTGGGCGTAGGGTTTATATGCGGTTCAAAAATAGCGGCATATATATTCGCCGGGGGCGTTTTGGGATGGCTTGTGATTATGCCGCTTATAAATGTTTTTGCCGGAGACAATGTGCTTTTTCCGGCGACGGTTCCCGTATCATTAATGGATTCTTTCGATTTATGGAGTTATTATATAAGATATATAGGCGCGGGAACGGTAGCTATGGGCGGTATTTTAAGTCTTGTTAAAACGGCTCCTTTAATCGTGAGGACTGTTTCTCAGACAGTCAAAGGGGTCAAGGAGGAGAAAAACGAGAAAGTATCCGAAAAGAGGACGGAAAGGGATATTTCAATTAAAATTATTGGGATTACCATATTACTTTTAATACTTATTATATGGATTGTTCCTACTGTTCCCGTTAATTTAACGGGCGCGCTTATCATAGCCGTGTTCTCATTTTTTTTCGCCGCTGTCTCATCAAGGCTTGTCGGACTTGTTGGCAGCAGCAACAATCCTGTATCGGGTATGGCCATCGCAACTTTGCTTATAGCCGCCGTTATATTAAAGGCGACGGGGATTTTAGGCAGAGAGGGTATGCTTTCCGCTATCGCTATAGGGTCAGTCATATGTATTGTAGGGGCTGTCGCCGGAGACACCTCACAGGATTTGAAAACGGGATTTCTGCTTGGGGCGACCCCGAAAAAACAACAGATTGGCGAGTTTATCGGCGTTATTATTTCCGCCCTTACAATAGGAGGGGTTCTTTATCTTTTGAATATGGCGTGGGAATACGGCTCGGAAGAGCTCTCCGCTCCGCAGGCAACTCTTATGAAAATGGTTGTTGAGGGTGTTATGGAGGGAAACCTGCCATGGACCTTTGTTATAGCGGGGGCGTTTATAGCCATTGTGGTTGAGATTTTAGGAATCCCTGTTTTGCCTTTTGCTGTGGGTTTATATTTGCCTATTCATTTAAGCGTTCCGATTATGATAGGAGGGCTTATAAGATGGGTTTTTGATAGAAATAAAAACAGCAAGAAAAACGTGGAAAGAGGAATTTTATATTCATCGGGACTTATCGCCGGAGAAGGTCTTGTGGGAATTATTCTCGCTATTTTCGCTGTCATACCGTTTAAAGACGGCGTGTTATCTGACGTTATTGATATTTCGGGAATATTTGGTCTTGGGGGAATAGGAAGTATTGTGTTTTTTATCCTCATAATTTTATCATTTTGGGGACTTAAAAGAAAAGCCTGATTATAGTATTTTCTTATAGTCAAATTACTTGAAAAGGAGCAAAAGGAGGGGAGATAAAAATTGTTTTTACAAGGAAGAGGCTGGTCGTAAAGCTTCGCTTTACCGCTCGCCCACGCGTCCTGGGAAGGAGAGCGTAGCCGACTGACGACGGCACAGTAAAAAGGATTTTTAGCCGCCGAACTTGTTCGGGTTTTCAAGTGATTTGACTATAAAATATAGTCAATCAATTTGAGAAATGAACAAGTTGTTTGACTACAAGCGGATTTCGGTTCTGAAAATTCCACAGTGATTATAGAGTCATATGTGGAATTTTTAGTTTTACAAATTATTTTGTTTTTGATATAATAAGCCTGTTTAGAAATCTCTATGACACGAATTGGCTGGTTTTTCCCTGTTTTGTTTCACTTGATTTTACTGAGAGGCTTTTTTAGTATTTTTTATAGTTAAATCACTTGAAAAGGAGCAAAAGAAGGCGAGATAAAAATTATTTTTGCAAGGAAGAGGCTGGTCGTAAAGCTTCGCTTTACCGCTCGCCCACGCGTCCTGGGAAGGAGAGCGTAGTTAGGAGCCTATGCCGACTGACGATAACGCAA
>CANOGI010000282.1 GCA_947565475.1 uncultured Eubacteriaceae bacterium | reverse complement strand
TGTCAAGAAGGTCTTTTTTTATACTGTTTACACAAACTTTTTTAAAGGCTCATATTTTTCTATCATTTATACAGTTTAAAAAGCAGACTTTACACAAAATTAAATCCTGTAAAATTTCTAAGACATAAATTCAAGCGAGGTATCTTCAACATCACCTCACAAAATATTGAAAATACGCTATACTACCGTTTTTTATATTAGTTTGTTAATATACCCTATTTTTAATTTCTTGTTCCGCTATATCAGAGTCATAGACTGACTCATACATATACTGTATTTTTTCTAAATTCTCATTTGCGAGTATTTTTTGTATTAATTCTGACACAAAAGGACCTTGAAGCGGATTACACTCTATATCTGCGTTTATTTCCCCGTTTATCATTAATTGAAATGCGTCCTTTACTCCATCAAATGATATTATGGTAACATCACTGCCTGGTTTTATTCCAGCTTCTTTTAACGCTTCTATAGCTCCAAATGTCATATCATCATTCTGCGAGAATAACACGTCAAAGTCTTTATTGATTTTTAGATACTCTGACATAGCTTGTTTTCCCTCAGCAGTTGTAAAATTACCAGATATCTCGGCAATAAGTTCATAATTACCGTATTTTGACAGTCCTTCTCTTATTCCCGCTGTCCTTCCGCTTTCGGCTGAAGCGCCTATTGTTCCCCGCAATACTACTACTTTATGATGTTCATTTTCTTTTCCTGTTGTTTTCATATACTCTATAAGCCATTCTAAAGCGTTAAGACCTTCAGCTTTAAAGTTTGAACCAACCCAACACGTATATAAAGAATCATCACTTGTATTTATCATTCTATCGACTATTATTACTGGAATCTTAGCATTTTTAGCCTCTATTAAAACTTCATCCCATCCGTTTTCTATAACCGGTGCAAGAACTATCACATTTACTTTATTTTTTATGAACGTTCTTATAGCGTCAATTTGCTTTTTGGGGTCTCCGTTAGCGTCTGTAAAATACAGCTCATAACCATTTTCTTTTGTAAAAATATCTTTCATTGAATTTGTATGAGCTATCCTCCATCCACTTTCAGCGCCAACTTGACAAAATCCCACTTTTATTAATGTTTCTTTATTTTTCTCATCTTTTGTTTGTATTGAACTTACATTTTCTTCTCTATTTTTAACCTCTCTTTGCTCTCTTATTGATTTATATTTGGTTTCTATTATGCTCTGTTTTGAAATATCTTTCGCTAAATCTTCCGAACATCCCGCGCATATCAATATTATACATATTATGTACCATATTCTTTTTATCACTTATTATACCTCCTTTATTTTAAAACTGTTTATCATTTTACGAAATTCTTTTGCTTTAGCTGTTAATTCCTCTGATGTATGAGCGCTTTTTTCTGAATTTTCCGCGTTAATCATAACAACTTTGTTTATCGCCTTTATATTATCTGAAATTTTATTCACCGATTCATTTTGTATTTTTGACGCCTCATCTATATTTTTAGACAAATCCCATACTTTTGATATTCTTTCAGATATAAGTTTCAATACAGAAAATGTAGATTTAGCTGTTTGCATCCCCTTTTCTACTTTATCTCTCGATTTATTTATAAGCTCAGCGCTTTGCTGAGCGGCTTTCTGGCTTCTTCCCGCTAGATTTCGAACCTCGCCGGCGACAACCGCGAATCCTTGTCCTGAAGCTCCCGCGCGAGCGGCTTCCACAGAAGCGTTTAACGCTAATATATTTGTCTGAAACGAAATCTCATCTATAGCTAATATTATATTTGAGATACTTTCCGACGCTTCATTTATTGATTCCATAGCTTCCATCATTCGGTCTAATTCTTTATTTCCGTTCTTTGTGTCCGCTATGACCTCAAATACGAGTTTTTCCATAAGCTCTGTACTTTCACCATTATTTTTTATTCGTTCTGCGAGCTCACCTGTTGCTTTATTTAGAGTATTTACTGACACTGTTTGTTCCGCCGCTCCCTCAGAAAGACTTATACTTGTTTGCGATACAAACTCTGAACTATTTAATATACTGTCAGATGATTTAGATATATCATTTATTAAAATATTAAAATTAGATATTATAAGTTCAAGGGCTTGTTTGATTTTTTTAAACTCCCCTCTATAATCTTGTTTTGTTGACACCATCAAATCTCTTTTAGACATTTTCGTTAAAATATCAGATATTTCATATACTACAGAAGAAAGATTTAATGACATATCGTTTATATCATTAGCCATTTTTCCAAATTTTCCTGAATACTCATTTTTAACGAAAATATTTAAATTTCCGTTTATTATTTCATTTATCGCCTCTGACACCGCATCAATTGGTTGTTCTATCGCCATTAACAGCTCATTAAAATTATCAACTAAATCTTTCCAGCTCCCTTTATATTCAGCCGTATTTATTTTTTCATCTAATATTCCATTTTTAGCGTTGTTTACTAATAAATTTATATCCACATTCATTTTCTCAAAATATTCTTTCATTCTATTAAGAGTGTTATTAAATACTTTTTTCTCTCCGTTCATCTCCGGACATTCCCGAGAAAAATCACCAATACTATAACTCTCGACACATTCAGACACAGTATTTAAGTCAGATATAAGAGTTTTCGCGAGACCATTCACACTTTCCGCTGTATTTCTAAAACTTCCTTTATATTTTTCCGTGTTAATTGAGGCTTTAAGATTTCCTTTATTCATATTGTCCGACAATTCATTTATATCGTATATTAGCGAATTAAATACGTCTACCATTAATGATACATCATTACTTAATTTTCCTATTTCATCCGTCCTATTTGTTTTCATTATTAC
>CANOGI010000281.1 GCA_947565475.1 uncultured Eubacteriaceae bacterium | reverse complement strand
TTACTTTCTTTTCTTTTGTGTCGTTATTCTCGGATTTACCGCCGTTTTGTTTTACATAATCGGGGTTATGTAAAGCGTAATTCTGAAAATGGGTAACTTTAATAAAACTTTGGGTCTCCTCTTCTGAAAGAAGCCAAAATTTATCTATAATTCGGGGACTTCTCTTCGCTGAGCTTTTTACAGCTTCCTGAAATCTCCTCTGTATTCCGAGGGAGGTAATGACATTGTCCGACTGAAAAAGTTTATAATCAAACAGTGACCGTTCCAATAAGAATCTCATTACCTGCTTTATTTCCTCCGCGCTCATGTTTAACTCGCCTGAGATTAAATACTCGTAATCATCATCAAGCTTTACATAATACCCGTTTTTATATACCTCACAAAGCAAATATATGTACAGTGAAACTCCTTTCACACCATATCTCGCTCTCAGAATTTTTATTTTCTTATCCGAAAAAAAATCGACGTCAAAAGGAAAGTATAACAAGCCTTCTCTCCGCGGTCTTGCCATTTACTCACCTCGTTTTAACCTCTTTTAAAAACTTTTTTATTTCACTTGCGTTTTCTTATAAAATTTGATACTATTAAGATGTTTTTGTTTCTTATCCCCCTTAACGGCTGCCACTGTTTACTTTTGGGGGATTTTTTATTTCCACTCTTTCTTATCCCATTTAACATAGTACCTCCTTTTACCTACCTTTTTTACCGCTTTAGGCTTCTCTAACATATCTATAAGCCAGCCAATCACTCCAACTATCGACAAGGTACCTAAAATTAAACATACAAGTTCCATCTCAGCAAGTCCTTTATAATAATTGTATTCATCAAACAACTTGTCCTTTTGTAATTGCCCTTTAGAGGGCTTTATCTTTTGATTTTTTGTTTTCAGCCTTTTTCTTGAGAAACTTTATATATTCCTCTCTTATGTAACCTTGCTCCTCTACAGGGAACGTTTCCGAAATATAGTTTTCAACTTTTTTCACAATGTAACCATTAAAAATTTCCTTTGCTCTTTGTAAATCCTTTTCAGTATAGGGTGCGAAAGTCACAATAATATCTTTATTTGCCATAAAATCACCTCTGTAAATCTTATTTTTTTACAATTTGTCCTATACTTTAATTAGTTCGAGTCCCTATAACTCTTCCCGCTTCCTCACGCTGCCGTTACTTCCTCCTTTGCTCTTTCTTCCCGCTTCAAACTTTCCCAATACAAAGTAACTTTAATTCTCCCTTTTTTTGCCAATCTATGCTAAAATATTCTTACCGATACCGCCGTATCGGAATATTTTTAGAAAGGAGTTATTATATGGCTGTCTATCATTGTCCTGATATAAATGAAAAAGATTGGGAAAATAAATTTAAAGTCAGACAGGGACAATATCTTTGCTATAACTGTAATAAACCTCAAAAAATAAAAGAACTTTCCGGTTATTTAAAACCTTGTAAATACTGTGGTTGTCAAATATTTTGGAAATAGTCTTTTAGGCGGTACTAATCCGCCCTTTTTAGTTGTTTATTACAAAATCGATTTTTTCCGCCATTTCCTCTGTAATTTTTCTTATCTTAGTCATTTCTTCAATAGAAAGAACCATTTTATGCGATTGAACAAATACTTCCAGTTCTCCTTCGCCATTATCCTTTGTTATTTTAGAATTAAATCCAATAAAATCAAGATTCACCTTTGCCATTCCCTCACCCCCTACACCGCCGTTTTATCCTTTCTTTTACTTAATCAAATCTATAGCGTCAATTTCAAGTGCTTCCGCAAGTTTTCCAATAGTTTTAGGATTTGGTTTTTGTGAACCCGTTTTATATTTTGAAATATTACTTTCATGAATATTTGTTCTTTTAGCCACTTCCCTAATGCTTAATTGTTTTTTTGCAAGTATTGTACAAAATTTCTCAGAATTAAAAATCAATTTTTATCACCCTATTGCATAATCTGTTATTTTATGTTATTATTTGTTTGTATAGTTAATGTTATCGGCTTACTGTTCCAGCAAGCAGTCGATTGTTTCCGCATTTAAAATGTCTTTTAATTTACGCCAGATTTTAATACTGCCATCAGAGGTTCCTGCTTCCAATCTTTGATATTGTCTTTCACTTACTTCAAGTATTTTTGCAACTTCTACTTGAGTTAAGTTTTTATTTTGGCGTGCATTTATGAGGTTTTTACGCATATTCACCGCCTCTTTCTTACTCAGCAAGACATTTAATGTCTTGTTTGTATTTATATATTATCAGACATTTAATGTCTTGTCAATAATTTTTTAGAATTTTTAGGAGATTTTTTATGTCAAAATTACACAATAGACTTAAAGAATTAAGACAACAAAATAATATTATGGTAAAAACGATGGCTGAGTTATTAAATATAACACCTCGTAATTATCAACGTTATGAAAATGGAGAAGTTGACCCTCCAACTTCAAAAACCATAATTCTTGCCGACTACTTCAACGTCTCCCTTGACTACCTTGTCGGCAGAACCGATAACCCCGAAATCAATAAATAACTAAGCGAGGATAATTTACAGTGTTTGATATTCCAAAACCAACAATAAAAACTACTTTAAGCTATAAAGAAAATAACTTCACTTTTATAGTTTACGCCCATAGAAAATTAACACAAAATGAAATGATTTTTGAGTTAAAGAAATATTTACGCCACAAAAAACTAAAAAGCATCCCCAAATACAACAATCAAAGAATATTCTTACGGATATGAGTCTCAAGATTTTTTATAAAAAATTCTACATCTTCTTTTCCATAGAATACTAAACTGTTCCCTCTTGTAGGCATAACTTCTATTCTATCATTTTGTAAATATGTTGTTATAT
>CANOGI010000280.1 GCA_947565475.1 uncultured Eubacteriaceae bacterium | reverse complement strand
AACGCTGTCCCACACCCGGAGGGCCTTTTCAAAGGCTTGACCTAAACTTTATAATGCAAAGCTTTCGCTTTGCCGAATCTTGAAAAACAAAGTTTTTCGTAAAAGTTTTTTGCTTCTTTTTTCCAATAGGTGCCGCAAAGAAATGCGGTCGGCACCTATTGAAAAAAGTTTGACAAAAACTTCTGAGCAAAACTACGTTTTGCTGTTATTTTCCGTCGAACTCACGTCAAAATAAGTAAAATGAAATAAATATTTTTTTACAAAAAAAGAGCGGATAAATCCGCTCAAAAAAGCTGACGAGCGGGCTTGAACCGCCGACCTCCGCCTTACCAAGGCGGTGCGCTACCTACTGTGCCACGTCAGCAAATATATTTAACATTTGACACATTAATATAATAAACCAATACCAACTATTATAGTATAGCAGATTTATTTTTTTAAGTCAAGCATAAAATTTGTTTTTTTTATCAGTTTTCCCATAATGTCAATTTGAAAATTAAAATTACACAGAAAAAAATTTCGTATCCCCTTTAACTTAATTTAATAAAATTAATCTCATAAAACTTTTTCAGATTTCATTCATTAAAACATATTTCTTTTTGACATAACTTTCACAACAATAACACAAATAATAATAGACCCCACTAAAATTCCCCAAAACGCGAAAGGATTTTGAAATCCTGGGATAGGCACATTCATACCGTAAAAACTTGATATAATTGTGGGAATAGCCATTACAATAGTAATCGATGTAAGCCTTTTCATAACTATATTTAGATTATTTGAAATAAGAGAAGCGAAAGAATCTGTCGTACCTGTTAAAATATCACTGTAAATTTTAGCCATCTCAATAGCCTGCTTATTCTCAATAATAGTATCCTCTAATAGTTCTTTATCATCAGGATACTTTTTTATAAAATCATATCTTAAAAGTTTCTCCATAACAATTTCATTAGACTTCAAAGAAGTTGAAATATAAACAAGGCTTTTTTCCATTGTAAGAAGTTGAATAAACTCTTTATTTTTCATAGATTTATGCAGACTTTCCTCAATAGCCGTACTTTGTTTGTCAATTTGTTTAAGGCATATAAGAAAAATTTCAGCGTTTTTATAAAGCATTTGTAAAATAAACCGTGATTTTTTAAAAGTATAAAAGGTCTTCATTATATTTTTTAAAAAAGGCTCAAGAATTGAACATTTCTGAAGAGAAACCGTAATTATACACATATTTGTAAGAACAATGCCTATAGGAATAGTTTCATAAAGCTCAGAGCCCTCTTTCACCTTTATATAGGGAGTATCAACAAGAATTAACACTTGCCCGTTATCATCATCAACCTCAATACGAGAACGTTCCTCTTCATCAAGCGCCGCTTTTATAAAATCAGGGTCTGTATCTAATTTTGATGAAATAGCCTCAATCTCCTCTTCCGTAGGAAAAACCATATTTATCCAAACCCCGTCGGTAATTTCCTCAACCCTATTAAGCTCACCGTAAATCGATTTATATATATCAACCATTTTTTAAATTCCTTTCGTAAGTGTATTTTCAAGAAAACAGACATTTATAGTATATAAGCGCCGCCAATGTTCCGAATCCATAAAATCACACTCCCTCGAAAAAAATAAACTCTTAGTTTTCTAACAAAATCCAGCTAAAGATTATTTATATTTATACTTTATAAAAATACTCTAACTCTATTACGGATATCGCCACCTTTTGTATTCAGTATTGGCTTACGTTCTTACTGAAAAAAAGCAACCTCCCCCGCTTAATAAACTAATTAGCTTCAAATAATGATAATTTAAAATCCATTAGATGTCAACAGCAAGGTATTTGGTATAAGACCAATTACCCGTTTAATACCATCTATATTCACTAATTTAAGAAAAAACTGGGGCTTCCAGCCAAAACCTGACTTCCTAACCAGTGCCTTTGACTGTGCAAAAAATCGACTTATGCCGCCCGCACTTTTTGCGGCACTATTTAAAAAAAGCAAAAACTTTTATGCGAAACTATTGTTTGGCAGACTGAGGAGGTAATTTCTTAAACGAAATGTAGTTTCACGTTCTAAAGTTTTTTGCTCAAGAGTACAGCGGAAAGAAAAATCAATCCTCTTAGATTATTGAACAAATCTATTAGCCTCCATATTTCATAATTATCATCTCAACGCCGAGCCTGTCTTGAATTTTTCCTGTTTTTATATTAACATCGCATTTAAGACAATCATCGAGAGCTTTTAAAAGGTCTTTCTTCTTAAAATTTTTAGCCTGTGAAAGACATTGGGAAATAACAAATTCTCTCTGATTAATTTTTTTAGCTATATCAGCGTTATAAAAACCTTTTTCCGCGAGATACTTGCTTTGCAAAATAATTCTAAATTGCCTCGCTATCATCGCTAAAATCATAATAGGGGATTCTTTCATTAAAATCATATTATTATAAATATCAAGAGCGTCTTTTAATTTTTTATTGCCTATAGCAGCGACCATATTAAATATTTTAACCTCAAGGGACTTAGCACATATCTCATCAACGTCCCTTTTCAAAACCTCTCCCGCGCCAACATAATCCGATAGCTTTTCCAATTCCGCCAAAGCAGATTCCATACCTATGTTTACGCTCCTTAAAAAATATAAAACAACATCTCGTTTTATAACAAGGCCTTTTTCTTTAGCTTTCTTTTCAATCCATACACACATTTCTTTTTCCGACGGAACTTTACATTCCACACAATAACCATTTTGAGAAACGGCCTTGTATAATTTTCCCCTCTTATCAACTTTATCTTCTATGAACATCAGTATGGACGAATTTGGAATACTTTTTACATATCCCGCTATTTTCTCGCTGTCCTCCTTACTGCCC
>CANOGI010000279.1 GCA_947565475.1 uncultured Eubacteriaceae bacterium | reverse complement strand
GAATATATAGGTCGAGACTTATCATTTTTAAAAACGTATGTTCCTTCTTCTTCCCATTTAAGCTGAAGACGCTTTTCCACAGAAAAAGCGTCATATCTCTTTTCAAATTCTTCCATAAGTAAAATTCCCTCCAAAAAATAAAAATCATCCTGAGAAAATCTCAGGACGAAAAATCGCGGTACCACCTGAATTCGCGAAAATCGCGCGCTCAATAATTTGATAACGATGTTTTCCTCACCGGCGAATTCTACAGCATAATATGCCCTCTTTCCGCTCTCAAGAGCTACTTCAGCGTGCGGTAATGAAAATTCACACCAGCCATTTTCTCTCTGAAAATCCCCTGCACACGTACTACTCTCTGTCAACAATTTAAATCATAATATAAATAAAAAATTTAAACCAACGCCATTTTATCTGAAAAGTACATACCTTTTCAATAAAATTACAATTTATTTCGATGACATTATATCACTCTTATATCAAAAAGTCAATAGTTAATCAAAAAACTTATTTATACGTTATATTAAAGACACTTTATTTGCTTTTTTAGTGCAAAAAATAATCAAAAGTGTTATAATTAAATAAAATATTGATAATAATATTTCACTTATGCTAAATTAATGAGGCAATTCTTATTTAAACAATAAAACTATTTTCATGAAATAACTATAAATAAAAACATTTTACAGGAGTACTCCATATGAAAAACTCAGTATTATATTACAGCGTCGGTGCCCTTTTATATTGTCCAGCGTACAATAGAACCATTGTAAACTCATTGATAAGCGAAAATTTTGGAAATAAATTCTCTCTCGCTTTATGCCTCGAGGATACCATAAATGATAATTTTGTTAAAGAGGCTGAAAATATACTAATTGACACATTAAAAACATTATATAATAAAGTAAAACATACTTCTTTTTTTCTGCCCAAAATATTTATAAGAGTAAGAAAACCAAAACAAATGTTAAATCTTATAAACCGCCTTGACGTCTCAAATAATATTATTACAGGCTTTATAATTCCAAAATTCTCACTTGATAACGCTGACAAATATATAGATGCAATTTTAAACATAAATAAAACCTTTGATAAAAAATTTTATATAATGCCCATTTTTGAAAGTCCAACTATAATAAACTTAAAAAACAGGTATAATATTTTATATAAACTAAAAGAAAAATTAGACAGTATAGAGGAAATAGTGTTAAACATAAGAGTTGGCGGAAATGACTTGTGCCATATATTTGGTTTTCGTCGTTCCCCCTTTGAATCAATACATAATATAAAGCCAATTTCAAATATTTTTGCCGATATAATAACAGTATTTGGAGAAAATTATATAATATCTGGACCAGTATGGGAATACTACAGTGGAAACAACTGGGATACAGGATTAAAAAAGGAGCTTCAAGAAGATAAACTGTGTGGGTTTATAGGAAAAACAGCAATCCATCCAAAACAAATAAATTTTATAAACAACGCTTATAAAGTCTCAAAAAAAGACCTTGACGACGCTAAATCTATTTTAAACTGGGATTTAAATTCGGTATCTCTCGTTTCCGGAAACATCAAAGACGAAAGAATGAATGAATACAAAACTCATTCAAACTGGGCGTTAAAAACAATACTACTTTCAGAAGTATATGGGGTTATATAGCAAAATATTAAAACATATTTAAAAACTCTATTATGTTAATGTGAGTTCGACAAAAATTTATAGTTAATGGAAACTTTTTCTATCGAAAAGATGAGCATCAAAGCTAAACTTTGCTGCTCATCCGTGTGCCCAGGATTACAAACCTCTAAAAGTAGGCTTATAACGCACGCACTTCTTTGCGTCACTTATTGAAAAAAGCTTGACAAAAACTTTTGTGCGAAACTACGTTTTACTGTTATTTTTTATCGAACTCACGTTATGTTATATATTTATAATAAATAAATTTAAAAATGAGACCCGGTAAGCGAAATAAAAATTATTTTTAGCTGATAAACTCGTTTATTTTTAAGTTTATTTACTATAACATTCTGTTTAATTTTTAGACAAATACCTATTTAAATTTACATAAGAAAGAGGAACTTTTATGTACAAAGAAAATCAAGTTGTATGTATCGCCAAAAGAGAAAATAACAATAAAAGAAAATATCTCGTAATCAATAAGCTGCAAGGAAAACATATTCCCGTTTCTCCGAATGACACTTTTAAAATGTTTGATGAAACAGCAAAAATCATAAAAAATAATTACAAAAATAATAAGCTTCTCTTAATAGGATTTGCGGAAACAGCCACAGCGATAGGCGCCGCTCTCGCTATAAAATTAAAAACATATTATATTCAAACAACGAGAGAAAACATTGAAAATGTGGAATATTTATTTTTTTCTGAGACTCACAGCCACGCTTCAGAACAAAAAATAATAAAAACTGACCTTGATAAAATAATCAACGAAGTCGACCGTATTATTTTTGTGGAAGATGAGATAACCACGGGAAATACCATTCTTAACATTATAACCGAGATTGAAAATGCTTACTCAAAAAAATTTTGCTTTTCCGTCATATCTTTATTAAACGGAATGAATGAAGAAGCGATAAAAATTTACAAAAACAAAAATATAAACTTGCACTATCTTATAAAAACCGAACACATCAATTATACAAGAATTTGTGAAAATTTTGATACTGACGGAGAATATAACAAAATAAACTCAGCTCCTTTAAAAGTTAATTTTAAAACATTAAATATAACGTCACATTATGTAAATGCTCGAAGACTTACAACAGGCGAATATTATTTAGACTCTTGTGAAAATTTATGTAAAGAAATAACATCTCAAATAAAAATTCCAATAAATGAAAAAATATTGGTACTTGGAACTGAGG
>CANOGI010000278.1 GCA_947565475.1 uncultured Eubacteriaceae bacterium | reverse complement strand
TTTTTGCAAGAAAGCGTTGAAAAATCCTGATAAAGATTATTTTTTCATTATCGATGAGATAAACAGAGGAAATATGAGTAAAATTTTTGGTGAGCTTTTGATGCTGATTGAAAACGGTTATCGAGGAAAAAGTGTGAAGTTAGCTTATAATGGAGTAAATTTTTGTGTACCTGAGAGACTGTGTATTATTGGAATGATGAATACGGCGGACAGAAGTCTCGCTATGATTGATTATGCCCTGCGGAGACGCTTTAGTTTTTTTGATATGGAACCGGGATTCGATTCGGAAGGTTTTTTAAAGTATCAGAAATCGTTTGATAACGACACATTTGACAGACTTATTTCAGAAATAAAAAATTTGAATAAGGAAATCACTAATGATAAATATCTTGGTAAGGGATTTTGTATTGGACACAGTTATTTTTGTGGGGCTGAGGAATGTACTGACGAATGGATGCGAGAAATTGTTGATTATGATATTCTTCCGATGATAGATGAGTATTGGTTTGATGACAATGATAAGAGGCTGTATTGGGATAATACTTTGCGTGGTGTGTTTCAATGATTAAAAATAAGAGCGTTTTTATAAAAAATATTTATTATATGATGTCTTACGCATTTCAGGTCTTTAATCAATCAACATATGAGGATGTCGATATTGAGGAGTTTGACGATATGTACAATCTTTTTGCTTCTATTATGTCTAAAGGTATAGGAGCGCGTTTAAAACGTGGTTTATATCGTGAGTATTTAAATTGTCAAGAAGAACTTTCGGTTATGAGAGGGAAAATTAATATATCGGAAACAATAAAAAACAAATTAGCCCATAAGCAAATTCTGACTTGCGAATATGATGAGCTTTCTGAAAATAATTATATGAATCAAATTCTGAAAACAACCGTTATGCTTTTATTTATGAGCAATAAAGTGGACATAGTTTATAAAGAAGACTTAAAAAAGAAAATGATGTTTTTTTCCAACGTGGATACGCTGGAACCTAAAACCATTAAATGGACTTCTATTAGATTTCAGCGCAACAACTATGACTATCGGATGTTGTTGGGTATTTGCTGGCTGACAATTGATGGTATGCTTCTTACAACGAATAAGGGCGAGTATAGATTGGCTTCTTTTATTGATAAACAGAGAATGTGTCGTTTGTATGAGAGATTTATTTTAGAATACTATAAGCGGAATTTCCCTTCGCTTGCCGTAAGCGCTTCCCAGATACATTGGGCTTTGGACGAAGATGATGAGAGCGAAACTATGCTTCCTATTATGAGGAGCGATATTACTTTACGAAAAGGAAATAATATTCTTATTATCGACGCTAAATATTATACACGTACTACACAAGAGTATTATGACAAACATACGTTGCACTCAAATAACTTGTATCAAATTTTTACTTATGTAAAAAATAGAGACTATAGTTTTGGAGACAAACCTCATAAAGTTTCCGGAATGCTGTTATATGCGAAAACAGACGAGGAAATTCAGCCAAATAATGTATATCAAATGCACGGAAATCAAATTACGGTAAGAACTTTGGATTTGACTGTAGAGTTCTCGATGCTTGCTGAGCAGTTAAATAACATAGCTATTGAGCATTTTGAACAATAATCTAAAACATTACAGAGTAAGTCTTACATAAATCTCACATAGGAATAGGGTGTTAAAATAATAAAACGGTCAACTAAGACGCATTTAAAACTATTATAATTTCTTAAATATTTTTATGTAAATACAATAATTTATGATAGTTTTGCCTAAAGTGTGGAAGGCGCGAGGAAAGTATTAGTTTGATTTGAGAAATTTTTAGAGATATAATTTTTTACTTAAAGCGTACCTGAAAACGCCATGGATATTGTCAGAATTGCGTAAAACTGTATGGAATTATCATTATTAAAAAAATTGTAATGCTTTATATAGTTAATGAATTTTAAAAACTACAAAAAATATTTTGCGTGTGCGTAAGCGTTGCTGGCTGGTAGGGGAATTGCGTCAGCAATTTGCGGGTCGCGCAAGCAAAATAAGTTTTTTGTTACGTCTTAAGTTTATTGACTATAAAACTAAAATATCCAAAAAAATTATGAAAAATAAAATTAAAATGGTTCAATTTCGGTCTATTTTTCATAATTTTTTGGATATTTTAATTTTTAGATATATTTTAATTTACATCTGAATTACTGTAATTAGAATCTGTAACTAAAATATAACTCGCGGTTCCGTAAAAATTATTTTTATCAAGATTTTCTTTTTTCCATTCCGCTTTAAATTCATATACTTTTCCCGTTTTTAATTTTAATAGAGGATTTTTATAATAATATGTTGTAATTGTTTGCTTTTTAATATTGCTGTTATCAATATCATCTATATCCCATTGGGATACTGTTAACATATCGGGAGGGATTTTTGTGGAAAAGGAATAGGGCACATCGTCTATTTTATTGTATTTGGGTAATTTTAGTTTTGGGGCAAAGTCTCCTTTAGCCTCTTTTATAGGTTCTAAACCACATGCTGTTATACTTTTTATTTTGTCGTCTTCTTTAAAATTCCATGAATAATTTCCAGATTTAATTTTGATGGAATTTAATTGACTTGATAAAGTGTCTATCAATACAAACTCAGGCGCTGAAGTTAGCATAATATCATACTGCGCTAATTCTTCTTCCTTATCTAAGACAACAATACTTTCCTCACTGTATTCGGGTAATTTATGATTATATTTTTTATTTGTATCTTTCATCAAAATCTGAATGAAATCCCCTCCTTTAACCTCAGCTATTTCTCCTTGCGACCTAATTACAGAAAAGGCTCCAGGAAAATCGTTCGTATCAGAAGTGATAATGAGCGAATTGTTATTAATTTCTTTTACATGAGCTGTAATG
>CANOGI010000277.1 GCA_947565475.1 uncultured Eubacteriaceae bacterium | reverse complement strand
GGTTATAACTGAAGTGTTTACTGAAGTATTGATTCCAACGCTTTTATTTTTGTCAATTTTTCCTGTAATCGCTCTATCCTCAAGCATCGTGTGCCCCGTAAGCCAGCCTAAACATATGCCGATAAAATGATTAACCGCTTCCTCCGAATATGACGTTTCCTCTAATTCTTTTTCAATTTCAGGAATTATATCGGTAGCCATTTTGTCATGGCGAAATTTATGCTCTCTATAGCCTTTATATTTAATTGAACGCATATACGCCTCTTCTTCCACAAAATGCGTCATTACATAGTTATTCAAATATTTAACGGCCTCACAACAAAAATGCCGTGCGTTTTGTTTATGCTCAACAATTTCATACAGTTTACGCACAATAGAAAATAAACGACGATGAGCGCTGTCAATGTTTTTTACACCAATATCATATCGTTCGTCCCATACTATATTACTAATCATATTATCAACCATTTTTTTATCCTCCTTAACAGAATAATTATATTCTCTCAATAATTAAAAAAAACAGAACTTCATTATATGCTTGTTGAATTTAAATAAAACCTTAATATTTTATATCTTTAATCACTCCTCGAGCGTTTTTTAATAATTTATAGCCAATACCCCGAAACTTTGACTATAATAGTTTATAATGAGGTATTATATCATCATATCCTCCGTCTTTTCTTAAAAAACCATTTGGAATGACGCCAAGTTTAGTAAAACCAAGATTCTCATATAAACAGAGAGCTGGTAAATTGCTTGCCGCGACAGCGTTAAATTGTAATATTGAGAAGCCTATTTCCCTCGCCTTTTCCATACAGTGCAAAACAAGTTCCCTGCCTATATGCCTCCCTCTTGCCCTTTCTTTTACGGCATAGCTGGCATTGCATATATGCCCGCATCTTCCCACATTGTTTGGATGAAGAATATATAATCCCATAATCTCATCATTTTCCGAATTATAAGCGATGCCCGTAAAAGACTGTTTCTTAAAAAACAAATCTCCTGAACTCTCGTCAAGGATTTCAATTTGCGGAAAAGCTCTTCCCTCCTCAACAATTAAATTCCATATCCTAATAGCGTCCATAACGTCATCGGATTCAGATTTCCTTATTTTTATACCCATTTTTTAGCCTCCAATAATTCCTTTTAAACATCTCCTTATATAAAATAATTTATATTTAAAAAACAGAGCGTATCAAAAGAAACCGACATTTATTATTGGATTTATATAAAACTTCAATTTTTTAAAGTTTATACGGCTTCGTAGAACCAAAATACCAAAAAAGTATGAAAAACACATTTAAAAAGATTTAATTTTATCTATCATTATTTTTTATGTGTATTTTAGTTTTAAGACACGCCCTCATTATCATTTTATGCCAAACACCATTTATAAGATATACAAAAATTTATTTTCTTAAATTTTTATATACGAAATAAATAGCGCTTGATATTAAATTAATAGCCATAAAGTCAAAGACTATTGGTATTTTTGTTTCACAAAAACACTCATATCCTATAAAGAATAACTCCGACTTTATATTAGGTGGTAGCTTATACTACTACTGAATACAAGAATAAGTCCCTCTCAAGGTGACTTCCAAAATCGAGTAAATAATATTTATTATATAGTCAACCGATTTCTTTACTCAAAAGTTTTCTGGCTAAAGGAATAATAATTCCCCCAACAGAATTTCCAAATGTCATAATAATTATATAAAATACAGAATTTATGTCAAATATCCCCGCGAGGCTAAAATAAAACATATTAGCGACACAATGCTCAAAACCGCTTAAAATAAATACGGCTACAGGAAATAAAACACCAATAATTTTAACTGTCCCCTCTTTGGCGTTATTAAAAATATCCACAGCGATAAACATAAGTATTCCACAAAAAAGAGATAAAATGAAAACGCTTAAAATATCGTCATTAAGTTTCACGTCAACAATAGAATAAACTTTGCCAATCTTATCGAATACGCGGGTATGTCTAATTAAAACAGCGGCAAAAAATGTTCCGATAAAATTACCTATCCATGTTAAAATAAGCTCAATGGCGTAAGACGGTTTATTTATAAAAATATACCCTATTTTTCCCGTAAAAAGCTGAAGTCTAAAATATAATATAGATAAAAGCCCTATACTGAATAAAAAAGCGCCTACAACGGAGTTATCTGAAGATAAATAAACAATTCCGCCTATTCCTATGCAAATTCCGGCAATAATTCCATATACAAATTGTCGCAGTCTTTCCATTTTCCGTCTATACCTCCATATCATTTTTTAATACGACGGCAATTTTCACACACTCAATTATAACTATCATGGTGTAGTCCTCTTTTCTCATAATAAGAGGATTGTTATTTTTTTTCACAATAACACACTCGTTAAGTTTTCCACCCTCTTTCCAATAAGTCAAAAAAAACATCCCGTCCATATCCTTGACTCTCCAGTTGTATTCATCAAGGTTTTTAACAAAATAGTCCGTGTCACAATCAAAATCATTCAATAACTTTTCCTTGCTGTATAAATAATCTTTTATAGTTTTTTCCATAATCAACCCTCCAGATATTTTTTAAGATATTTGCCTGTATAAGACTTCTCGCATCTTGAGACATCCTCGGGAGTTCCCGAAAAAACAACTTCTCCTCCCTTGTCTCCGCCCTCCGGCCCGAGGTCTATAATATAATCGGCCGTTTTTATAACATCTAAATTATGCTCAATAACAATAACTGTATTTCCTCCATCGGTAAGCTTTTGTAAAATATCTATAAGCTTATGCACGTCATAAGTATGAAGCCCCGTAGTCGGTTCGTCTAAAACATAAATTGTTTTTCCCGTGCTTTTACGGCTTAACTCCGTAGCGAGTTTAACCCTTTGGGCCTCTCCTCCTG
>CANOGI010000276.1 GCA_947565475.1 uncultured Eubacteriaceae bacterium | reverse complement strand
TGGTTACAGCAAAAGAGAGCGAAACGGCTGGTGAGAGCTTCGCAGCACATAAACGTAATACATTCGGAGAGCTTCCCTTTAACGGCGGTTTTAAAAATGTTCCAAACCCGCTGTAAGGGCGTATTCCCGCGTTAAGGGATTTTGAGACTTTTGATTAAGTTAATATAACTTATCAAAGTAAATTAAGGTGGTACCGCGGGTCCGCTCGTCCTTATAGGATTGAGCGGACCTTTTTATATCATACCTGTCAATCGTCACCGCTTATGGCGATTTTGAAATCTTTAGCTCAAACCAACAAAAGAAATCCTCGTATAGCCAAACTAATTGAAAATAAACAAAAAGAGACGGGATAAAAATTATTTTTGCGAGGCAGAGGCTGGTCGTAAAGCTTCGCTTTACTGCTCGCCCATGCGTCCTGGGAAGGAGAGCATAGTTAGGAGCCTATGCCGATTGACGATAACGCGGCAAAAGTGATTTTTATCCGCCGAACTTGTTCGTTTTTTAAGTGATTTGACTATATAGTTTATTGAACAGGTACGCCAAAAAATACACAAAAAAGATAAGGAGAATATGAGAAATGACAAATGTATTTGATACTTTAAAAGAACGTGGATTTGTTGAGCAGACTACCCACGAAGAAGAAATAAAAAAAATGCTGGAAAAAGAAAAAGTCACTTTTTACATCGGTTTCGACCCAACCGCCGACAGCCTCACCGTAGGACACTTTTTAACGGTTATGGCAATGAGCCATATGCAGAAAGCGGGACATAGACCGATAGCGCTTGTCGGCGGAGGCACAGGAATGGTCGGCGACCCGACAGACCGAACGGATATGAGAAGAATGATGGATGATAAAGAAATTGAGCATAACGTGAACTGTTTCAAAAAACAGTTATCCCGCTTCATTGACTTTTCCGACGATAAAGCTGTAATAGTGAATAACGCCGACTGGCTTAGAAATTTAAACTATATTGAGTTCATACGAGAAATCGGAGTACATTTTTCCGTAAACAGAATGCTCACAGCCGATTGTTTTAAAACAAGAATGGAAAAAGGGCTGTCATTTTTTGAGTTTAACTATATGCTTATGCAAAGCTACGATTTCCTTGAGTTAAACCGTCGTTATGGCTGTAAACTTCAGCTCGGTGGAAACGACCAGTGGTCAAATATATTAGGAGGGGTAGACCTTATAAGACGGGTTGAGAATAAAGACGCTTACGGTCTCACTTTCAAACTTCTGACAACAAGCGACGGCAGAAAAATGGGAAAAACCCAAAAAGGAGCCGTTTGGCTCGACCCTGATAAAACAAGTCCCTATGAGTTTTACCAATACTGGAGAAATATAGACGACGGAGACACGGGAAAATGTCTCGGGCTTCTCACATTTCTTCCTATGGAAGAGGTTTCAGAACTCTCGGCGCTTAAAGACAGTAAAATAAATCAGGCTAAAGAGATACTCGCCTATGAGCTCACAAAAATAGTACACGGGGAGGACGAGGCTAAAAAAGCTCAGACAGCGGCCCGCTCTCTTTTCGGAGGAGGAGGAGCCGGCGGCTCAGTACCAACTACAGAAATATCAAAAGACGAATTCGGAGACGGTTTAGTAATAATTGAAGCGCTGGAAAAAACAAAATTAAGTCCTTCAAGAGGAGAGTCAAGAAGACTTATTAATCAAGGTGGAATAAAAGTCGCCGATAAAAAAATCGATACTATAGATTATGTAATAACTCCTGAAATGTTTGAAAATGATGAGATTCTAATACAAAAGGGAAAAAAATCATTCCATAGAATAAAATTAGTATAAAAAATGTCATACTTCTTTTGAGACTATAGTCAATCAACTTGAAAAATGAACAAGTTCGACTGCTTAAAATCTCTTTAATCACCGAAGGAAAGGGGGTGTGAAAAATTCATTTTTTCACACCCCCCTTTCTCTGTCGGTTAAAAAAAGTCTGACTCAAAAATAATTTTCAGTCGCTTGACTTGTTTATTTTCAAGTTTACTAACTATATAAATCGTCTTCTTAAATATCTCTTTCTTTTAAAAGCTCAAGATTCTTAATAGCCTTTTTATTTCCAAGCTCAGCGCTTTTTGCCCATAACTCGGCAGTTTTCTCCGGACTTTGTGAAACACCCGTTCCCTGAAAATACATAACGCCTAAATTAAACAAACACTCCGAGTCATTTAGCCCCGCGCCTTTTTCCCACCATCCTGCGGCCTTCTTATAATTCTTTTCCGTATTAATCCCCGCGTAATAAATTTTGGCGAGACTGTCGATAGACGGTATATGATTTTTTTCGGCGGCTTTCATAAACCACCCTATAGACTTTTGAATATCTTTCTTAACGCCAAATCCCTCCATATGTAAAACGCCCATATTGTACATCGCTTCCGTGTGTCCTCGTTTCGCGCTCATTAAAATATATTTAGCGGCGGCGCTGTCGTCTTTCTCGACCCCATCGCCTAAAAAATACATACTTCCAAGATTATAGGCGGCGTCGGCGTGTCCCTTTTCGGCACACTCTTTTAAAATCTCAAAAGCCTTTCCCAAATCCTTTTTCGCTCCCTCCCCGGAATAATAAATTCCGGCGAGATTTACCATGGCTTCAATATTTCCCCTGTCGGCGCATAATTTAAAAAGCTCAAAAGCCTTTTTTGTGTCTTTCTCCACTCCATCGCCTAAAAATAACTTGCAGGCACGCTCAAAATCTAAATCTTTTTCCAAAATAAACACCCCTTTAAATTTATAGTCAGATAACTTGGCTATATCATAAACTACACGTATATTCTATACATTATTTATTTGATTTTTAAAAATCCACTACCCCCGCTCAAAAATTTACTGTATAGTCAAATCACTTAAAAAACGAACAAGTTCGGTGGCTAAAAATCACTTTTGT
>CANOGI010000275.1 GCA_947565475.1 uncultured Eubacteriaceae bacterium | reverse complement strand
ACGCTTGGCATGAATGAGCCGGCGGTTACGGTTAAAAATATTGAAGTTCATATAATTGACAAAATGTTTGAGGAAGGGAAGGTTGTTCCACGTATACCTAAAAAGTCAACTCAAAAAAGAGTCGCTGTCGTAGGCTCCGGCCCGTCGGGACTGGCCTGCGCCGATATTAATAATCAAAAGGGGCACACCGGTACTGTTTTTGAGAGAGCCGACAGAGCGGGCGGACTTCTTATGTACGGTATTCCTAATATGAAACTTGATAAAAAAATTGTGCTAAGACGTATCGAAATACTAAAAAAAGAGGGTATAAAATTTGAGTTTAACACTGAGGTAGGAAAAAATTATTCTGTATCAAAGCTTGTGAATGAGTTTGACGCTGTGGTATTATGCTGTGGGGCAACCAAAGCGAGAGATTTACAGGCTGAGGGAAGAAACGACGCTAAAGGCATTTATTTTGCCGTTGATTTTCTTAAAGCCAATACAAAAAGTCTTTTGGACTCGGAACTTAAAGACAGAAAGTATATAAGCGCCGAGGGCAAAGACGTTATTATTATCGGCGGAGGAGACACGGGGACGGACTGTGTGGGAACAGCCATAAGGCATAACTGCAAAAGCGTCACCCAAATTGAGATTATGCCAGAAGCGCCTGAGACAAGACTTCCCAATAATCCATGGCCGCAGTGGCCCAAAATTAAAAAGACAGATTACGGACAGGAGGAAAGCGTTGAGGTTTTTGGGAAAGACCCAAGAGAATACCTTAATACTGTCACGAAAGTGGTTTCTGACGACAGCGGGAATATTAAAGAGGTTCATACTGTACAGGTTGAGTGGGTAAAAGAAAATGGAAAACTTGTGTGTAAACATATTCCAGGAACGGAGAAAGTGAGACCATGCCAGCTTTTACTTTTGGCTATGGGCTTTACCGGACCGGAAGATACCCTCATTAAACAGCTTTCGCTTGAGACGGACCAAAGGAGCAACGTTAAAGCGGAATATGGCAGATTTGAAACAAATGTTAGAGGGGTTTTCGCCGCCGGAGATATGAGAAGAGGTCAGAGTCTTGTGGTTTGGGCGATTCATGAGGGAAGAGAGGCCGCGGAGGCTTGCGATAAATTTTTAGAGAGTATATAAAGAGCGGTTTAAAATTAAAAAGCGCCGGATAATAGAAATGGAATGATTTTGTTTTTATTATTCGGTGTTTTTTGTTACGTCTGATGAAAATATGACATATATGGTTAAGGGGGCTATTTGTGAACTTATATGGAGGTGATTTTATTGGACGACTATGAGGAATTTTTTAATGAGCTGTGTAGGCGGTATTATGAGAAAATACTAAAATATGTGTATTTTAATATTAAAGATGAGTCTTCAGCCAGAGATATAACACAGAATGTTTTTTTAGTTGTGTATGAAAAAATAGAATATGTTTTTAAGCATCCTAATATGGGCGGGTTTATTTTTCAAACCGCTAAAAATTTGACAAGACGCCATAAAAGAGAAATTTATAATAAACTGACGAATGAAATTAACGATGAGGACATCGGAAACATCAGTAAAGGCACATGGGAGATTTCAGATATGCTTGACAAAGAGATTAACGAGTTTGATTATGTTTCAGATGTTTTGGATATGCTTAGCGACGATAAAAGAAATTTATATAATCTTTATTACATAGAAATGAAGCCGATGGAAGAAATAGCGGGTGAACTCGGTATTGAGTATTCGGCCGTTAGAATGAGATACGTGAGATTAAGAAAAGAGATAAGAGGACTGGTTAAAAAGATTGCTGAAAAAAATTTTTGATAATTTTTGTTACATTGATAGAAATAAACCATATATAAGTGTAAATGTTAATCGATTAAATTTACAAAAAAAGGAGGTATTTGTCATGACAGAAAATAAAAATAACCTCGTTGATTTACGTATTAAACTTGATAACGCTATAGACGACGGAAATATGGAAGAGATTGATACACTGTTAAATGAGATTTTGAGTGTTGATAGAGATTTCATTGAGCCCGAAAATGTGGAAGAGTTCGCTAAAAGCGTTAAACGTAAAATTGAGAAAGGCGGTACTGAAATGAAAAGAAAAGTTAATTTTAAAAGAATGGTTGCTATAGCCGCGGCGATTGTCGTCGCTGTAGTTGGTGTTGGGGTAAGCGGTTCCTCCCTATTTAAGCAGTATGCTTTTTCGGACGGGGATAAATTTTATACCATTTCCGCTGATTCAGACTTTGATGAGAATGCTTTAGACGAGATAAAGAAAAGTGTAAAATCAGGAAAAAGCATAACAGACCCAAAGGCGTTTACTGGAGAAAATTCTCCTGAAATCGGAATAGGGCGACCTTCGGACGTAGAGAAAAAATCTTTTGACTCTATTGAGGAAGCCGAGAAGTATCTCGAAATGAAAGTAGTTCTTCCAAAAGTTATGCCGGATTTGGAAATAGCGTCCATTGAAGGTTCAAAAGCAGAGTTTGGAGAAAATAATTCATATTCTGAGATTTGGGCGACTTACGGCGATATATATACGAAAGCTTTTGGGGTTACTGTTAAGAAGATGAATTTTGAGGAAGGTGTTTCATCTCTAACAAGCAACGATATGGATGAGGGCAGCCATGGGGAATATGTTTCACCAAAGGGATATAAATTTGATAAATTCAATGAAAGTGACGAGACAAAGGAAAGGACAGCCAATATTTATATTACGTCAATAGGTGATTATCAATATTCTTTTGTGTTTTATAATTTCAGCGATGAGGAAAGAGAAAATATTGTTGACAGCTTTGATTTAAGTGAATAGAGCATATATAATCAATTATAGTGATTCGCGAAATTTTTAGAGTGAACCAACAAAAAAATTCTTTGATATATCAAGTTTTTTGAGATTTTTATGTTTATCTTTTATTGGTTCGCTATAATTT
>CANOGI010000274.1 GCA_947565475.1 uncultured Eubacteriaceae bacterium | reverse complement strand
TGTTTTTATTAACGCTTATAGGAATAATTGTGAGGGTTTATGATATTTCATCAGCTCCGAGCGGAATGAATCAGGATGAGGTGTATTCCATGTAAAAATACGGCACAGATTTATGGGGATATACTTTTCTTGTATATTTACACACATGGGGAGTGGGAATGAGCGTTTTAAACACTTATTTAATAATGCCGTTTATGGCTGTTTTAGGAGATGATGGGGCGTTGACTTTAGCGACGAGATTTCATCAGGCTATTGTGGCGTCATTTTCTATAATGGTGTTTTTTCTGTTATTAAAAAAGATATATGACAAAAAGGTCGCTTTATTGGGTCTGTTTTTTATAGTAATTTGCCTGTACCATATAATGATGGCAAGGTGGGGATTGGACTGAAATTTAGCTCCTGGCTTTTTATTGTTTAGCTTATATTTTTTTGTTCTGGGTGTTGATAACCCCAAATATTATATGCTGTCAGCTCTTTTTTATGGATTGACTTTGTATACTTACGCGGCTGTTTGGTCAATGCTGCCAGTTACCCTTATTTTACAAATACTTTATTTAATTTATATAAAAAAGTTAAAATGGAATAAGTTTATGGCCGCGGGTATTTTAATACTCATTGTTTTAGCTGTTCCCTTGTTACTTTTTGTAGCTGTGAATATAGGATATTTAGAAGAGATAAGGTCTCCTGTTATATCTATTCCCAAATTAGTCGCTATGAGAAGTTCGGATATATCTTTTGAGCAAATCGGTGAGAAATTTTCAAGGCTATTTAATATATTATTGGAGCGAAATGATGGGCTATATTGGAATTGTACGGTGGAATATGGAATGTACTATAAATTTACAACCCCTTTCGCTATTTTAGGGCTTTTATTTTGTATGAAAAATGCTATAATATCTATAAAAAATTGTTAGTACTCAAAAGAGGTCTTTATTATAATTTGGTTTTTAGCGTCGGTTATACAAGGCTGTTTGACTTTTGTTAATATAAACAGAATTAATTCTATACATTTTCCCATAATAATATTTTGTGTACTTGGAATTTATCATACAATAAGACCGCAGAAAGAGGATTTTAAATTTATCAAGTATGCTGTTATTAGTTTTATTAGCTTTGAGAGCTTTTATTTTACGGAGTATAATCAGAGAATCAGCGCGATATTTAAAAAGGGGCTCGGCGAGGCGGTCGAATACGCTGAGAAGTCGGCGGGCGATAATCTGATTTATGTTTCCTCAAAATATATGCACCCTGAAATATTATTTTACAGTAAATTTTCCACTACTGAATATATTGAGACAGTTAAACTTGACAATTATAATCAACAGGTTATGAACGCTGTATCATTTGGAAATTATCGTCTGAAAATAGATGAGCAGGCGATTCCTGAGGGGGGGATTTACATTATTACTAATGGACAAGCGGGCAGGTACAAGGAATTTGGATATGACGTAAGAACTTTTGACAATGTGAGTGTGGCTGTGAAAAAGAAGCCGTAAACACAATAATAAAAAATTAAAATGTGTATGAAAAATAAAATTTATTACGGAGGTTTTCATTATGGATAAAAAAGATTGTTTATACTGCGGGAACAAGGAAAAACTTGACAGCCTTATGATTTATATAGCCGATTTGGGAGTCTCAAAGCTTTATTTATTTAAAGAACAGACTTATTATGGAAGATGCGTTATGGCGTATAATGAGCACGCTGTTGAACTTACAGAGTTTGACGACGAAAAGGCGGCTCTTTTTATGAAAGATATGCGAAGGGTTGGAAAAGCCATAGATAAGGCGGTTAATCCGGCGAAAGTCAATTATGGTATGTTTAGCGATACTTTACCACATCTTCACGTTCATATCGTTCCTAAGCAAAAAGACGGATATTCTTTTGGGGGAACTTTTGATATGAATGTCAATCCGCCGAAGTATCTTTCGGAGAGCGAATATGAAGAGATTATTGAGAAAATAAAGGACAATCTATGATTTTTAATTAAGGGGTAATGGTTTAGTATATAGTTAAACTGGTAAGAGATAATGGGAAACATAGCACAAAAGATACTAAAAGTAATTTTTTAAATTTAAAAATTCTGTTATTGTGTTATTTTTCAAAAAATATATCCTTTTCGGAATTGTATACCCGCTAAAAATTATACATTGTGAGCGGTAAGTGAATATTTTAATTAAATATACAAATCAGAATTTTAAAAAGGAATAATTAGAAAATGAATGCTGATAATGAATTATTTAAAAATTTGGATAAACTGCACACAACCGAATTAGGTGTAGAACGTATTAAAAGAAATTTGTCTTTAGATACAGATGATGTGGTTGACTGGTGTAAAACTAAAATCAGTTCCGCTAATGCTGTTATTACACGGGGTGGAAAAAATTGGTATGTTGATGTGGATAATTATATACTAACGGTAAACGCATACAGTTATACGATTATTACGGCGCATAAGGAAAAGAGGTATCAAAACAATTAGGGGTTCATTAAATTTTAGTTCGCGAAATTGTTAAGTCGATAATATTCAACAGGAATATCTTTTTAATAAGGAAGAAAAAATAATACTAAAATGTCGAATTTTTGGAAAAATTATTTTTATTTTTAAATTTATAGGCGTTTTTTATGGTTTTATTTATGTTTATTGAACGGGTTTAATTAAAGAGCCGCCGTCGGTTACGAGAATTTTTGTTATACAAAAATTCGAGTAGTCTTGACTAAAAGCGGTGGTTCTTTTAATTATTCGGTAGAGGAGAGATTTATGGTTATTGGAACTTGTATGGTATATATGACGGCGGAATGGGTATTTTCTTTGAAAGACAAAAGAATGATTGTTAAAAGTATTATTGAAAAAGCGAGACATAAATTTAATATATCTATCGCTGAGGTAGACAGACAGGATTTTCATAAAAATATAGTTATTGGATTCGCTTGC
>CANOGI010000273.1 GCA_947565475.1 uncultured Eubacteriaceae bacterium | reverse complement strand
GTTGAGATTTATAGCCCTTATGGAGATAATGTAAGTATAGATTTATTAAAAATCTCTGATTCTAATAAGGCGCTTAAATTACTTGCGGATAACTCTAATATAAAGAAGACAGAAATTGTCTCAGGAAAAAAATGTGAGTCGGTCTATTCAAAGGGAAACGATAATAAGCTTAACGTTCATGTTATTAACTCTGATTTTGAGGCATATTCAAATGGGGTGCGTTATTATGAGAAAACAAACAGCGGAGATATTTATGAATTTGCCGAGATAAATGATAATAATTTATTTTTTTCTGATATTGAGAGTTATTTACCATCAAATCCTGATGTGGCGTGGAGTTATATAGACAGTGAAAATGTTGTGTTTGCAGTTGAAAAGGATGGAAAGTATTATGTAAAAACAGAAGTTCTTGATTTTGCTTATATTCCTGGTTTAGCGGAAAGTGTCGGTGTTGAAAATAAAGGTAAGTATATTTGCAGATTTATTGTTAAAGCGGATACTTTTGAGATTTTATCATCTGAAAGTTATCAGCTTATTGATGGGATTGAGAAAAATATTCTATCTTTAAAAATTGAGAAGAATGTTTATGACAATTTAGATTTTATTAATGAAATAAATTCAAGAGAAAAATGTAGAATTAATTTTAATTTAAAGTTTATGGATACTGATTTAACTAAAAGCATTAAAGATATTAATTTTAATAAAGGGTATTGCTTGAATTTTTTTGGTATGGAAAAGTATAATATTTATGGGGATGAAAATTGTACAGTATTATATGATTTTAATAGGAAGATTGTGGAGGATAAAATGATTAATTTATATCTTCGCTCGAAGAATTAGATATTTTAGTATTTTTGATAATTGGTTAGAGATGTAGTTTTTATATTTGTATAATAAATATTTTTAGTTTGAGTAGTTTGAGGTATATAAAAATGTTTATGGTAAAAATAAAAAATTTTTAATAGATATAAAAAACTATTCCCGACTTTTTCCCACATTAGTAATTATATAAAAGTTTATTTAATTTATTTACGGTATTTTCTTTTTGGTCTTCTGATATATATGTATATATTTTAGTTGTTTCAAGATTTGTATGATCCAGTAACTTTGAAACAGTTAATAGATCTGCTCCTGCTTTAAATAATTTAGTCGCATATATGTGCCCTTATAGTATAATAAAGACAAAAGGAAAAAGCCTATATTTACAGGGGTTTTGAGGTTTGTCTTTATTATTTTTTACTTTTCTTCCCAAGAAAAATTAAGACGAAACGGCATTAGAAATTAGCAGATGCTATATTAGAACTAAAAAATTATTATAAGATAGTATGGAGGTTTTTGTTGAAACAAGATGATAAACGAACTTTGACAATTAAAGTAGATGAATGATTAAACTCTTTTTACAATAAAAAATAATAGCCTTAGTTTTATGAAAAATTATAAAAATTACATAGGCTTTGAAATCAGTTATAAAAATTTTATTGCTGCTCAAAGCCTTTTACTGTAAAAAATAATAACTTTATTTCGAAGGACGATTAAATTACATATCGTCCTTTTTTATTTGCCAAAAAACATAAAGGAGTGAATATTTATGGATTTTAAAAGCGATTAATACTACGGGAATGAAGCGGAACAATATGTATTTTATCGTATACCGAAAGTATTGTTTACAGAATAGCATTTAAAAAAACTGTCTAATGACGCAAGAGTTTTATACGGATTAATGCTTGTCCGTATGGGCTTATCAATTAAAAATGATTGGCGTAATGATAATGATAGGATTTACATATATTTCACATTGGAGGATATTCAGGAATATATGAACAATGGGCATACTTTTTAAAAAAGTTGCGCTAATATGGGAAAAATAAAGGGTTTATAATTATGAAAAAAATAAATTCCCGACTTTTTCCCACAAAAGTTTTTATATAAAAAGTTTATTTAATTTATTTATAGCGCTTTCTTTTTGTTCCTCTGAAACATTAGTATAAATTTTTGTTGTTTCAAGATTTGTATGTCCCAATAATTTTGAGACAGTTAATAATTCAACTCCTTCTTCAAATAGTTTTGTAGCGAATGTTCGTCTAAGGGAATGAAATTTTTTAATTTGAATGTTGTTTCTTTTTAAAAATCGTTGGAACCCTATGTGGATATTACTGTCAGACAAGCAATTACATACACAATTTGTAAACACAAAGTTATCATCTAAAAACTGATGTTGTCAACTTTTATTGTACAACATCATTCCTATCTCTGAAATATACGCGCTTATTATATGCAGAGGACTTTCATAGCTATCCATTTTCGCTGTTGAACGAACTGTTTTTTCATCTACCCCAATAGTAAAATTTTTTGATTTATTCGGCAGTATTCTCTCAATCCATTTTACAAAACACTTATTAAGTGAATCCGGTTTTACAAGTTTAAGCAAACACAATAACCAATAATAGCAAGGCACCTTTTCTATTTGAAATTTCTCCTTTAAAAATTCCTTTATTTTTTCACTTGCTGCCCATTGGTGGATTTGACTCACATTTTTCAATCCGCATATACTCCCAAGTATTATTATAGTTATTGCATCTGCAATGCTGTAAAAATATCCATCATATTCTTTTGTTGTTTCCAATTCTGAGAAAATTTCTATTAGTTTATCCATTCCTACATTATATCAATAATGTAGATTTTTGTATACTTTTTTCAAAAATTGATTTCCGTGTAAAAATTGAGGTCTTTTTTAATAAAAATAAACTTATGAGGTGGTTTTTATGGAAAGTTTAAAGAGAATTTTTTGTAGCGCTGTGGGAGTTGTCGGAGGAATTGTCGTTAATCTGTTAGGCGGCTGGGATAGTGGGCTGGCGGCGCTTTTTATTTGTATTGTTCTGGACTATGTGACGGGTTTAATTGTGGCTGGTGTTTTCAATAACAGCACAAAAACCCGAAACGGGGCTC
>CANOGI010000272.1 GCA_947565475.1 uncultured Eubacteriaceae bacterium | reverse complement strand
CCATAAGGCATAATCGCTCTTTTAAGGGGTTTATCAGTCTGCAGCCCTACTATTTTCTCAAGTTCCTTATCAATATATCCGGCGCCGTATGCCGTGATTCCGGCTGGTATTTTTGTCTCCGCTTCCAAAATTCCTTTTTTGTGTTCCTCTTTCATAAGTTCCATAACTTTTTCCCATAACTTTTTGGTTCTTTCCGTGGCTTCGCTTAAAAAAGAATCATCCCCATCATATGGTTTATAATTTTTCTGAATAAAATCTCTTACATCAACCTCTTCTTTCCATATGTCGCCGTTAAATCCATCCCAATATTTTACATAATAATCTTCCATAAATATTATTCTCCTTATGTTTGTTAGAAATCACTTCTTTTATAATTATTTCTTATAAAATAAAAAATTATGTACAAAAAATAAGAGCCTTTGTTTTTTAGACAAAGACTCTCATTTTTTATAAATTCTCAAAACTTAATTATAGTAAAACAACTTGAAAAATAAACAATTTCGGCGGCAAAAAGGATTTTAATCTCGCCTCCTTTTGCTTATTTTTAAGTAGTTTGACTATAATAAATCTTTTTTCGCCATACTTTGCCTGATTTTTAAAAATATTTTCTAAATATTTCTAAAAATCAGGCTTCATATGACAAAAAATATTTTCTTAACTGTTGTAACTTAGGTTATTGAGCCAAATAGATTTGTTTTCTTATTTTGCCTCGCAGATTCCGCAGCCGATTCCATTTCCCGAGAACATAATTATAAATAGAATCAGAATAAGCATTGAGCTGTCACCGCTTCCGCAACCGCAGCCGTTTCCGCCTCCAAAACCGCATCCCGGCATAAGCAAAAGAATAAGTAAAATCCAAATAAAGCTGTTTCCACCAAAATTCATAAATAAAACCTCCTAAAAATTAAAAATAATTGTTTACACATCTATACTATGAGCCAAAAAGAAAAAAATGACTAAATTTTAAAAAAAATAATAGTACAGGCTATAATTTGTCACAAAGCCAAAGTAAAAAGCATACATTATTTATTAAGATACTTTAAAGGAGTTCAATAAAATGGCAGAGCCTGAAAAAAAAGTCCAGTTAATATTAGAATGTACTATGACACAGGCAAAAGAGCTTTTAATAAGCGAAATAGCGACGCTTAAATATAAACTTCCGTCAATAAACTCCTATGTTATTGAGATTTATGAAAAAGACCTTCCCAAAATAAAAAGTCTGGAAGGGCTAAAAGCTGTTTATGAAAACACAAGAATAACGGCGCAAATGGATAAAGCTAGAAAAATATTGAACGCGGATTTCGCTGAAAATAACGGCTATATGGGAAAAGGAATTACAATCGCGTTTCTTGATACGGGAATAGCGCCTCTTAAAGATTTTACTCATCCAGAAAACAGAATAATTTATTTTAAAGATTTCGTGAATAACAAAACAGAACCTTATGACGATAATGGGCACGGAACTCATGTAACAGGCATATGTTCCGGAAATGGAACACTTTCAGATGGCAAATATAAAGGAATAGCCCCAATGTCAAATATAATCTCATTAAAAACTCTCAACAACAAAGGAAGCGGAAATTCTTCCGATGTCCTGGCTGGAATACAATGGATAATAGACAACGCTAAAAAATATAATATAAAAATAGCCAATCTTTCTATAGGAACAGAACCTCAAAACTCAGACGACCCTTTGGTAAAAGCAGTAGAATACGCATGGGACTCCGGCATAATAATAACTACGGCAGCGGGAAACAACGGGCCTAAATCAAGTACGATAACCTCACCTGGAACAAGTAAAAAAGTAATAACAGTGGGAACGGCGAACGATAATAATTTTGTAAATATTTCGGGAACAAGCGTAATAAACTTTTCTGGAAGAGGCCCTACAAAAGACTGTATAATAAAACCGGATATCCGTGCCCCCGGAACGGATATAGTGTCATGTATGACTTAAACCCCGTATAAAAGTGATAAAGAAGAAATCGCCCAGGTAGGGGAAAATTATATGAAACTCAGCGGAACATCAATGTCTACTCCCATGATAACCGGAGCGATAGCGCTTCTTCTCGAAAAATATCCTGAAATGAAACCGGATGATATAAAATACGCTTTAAAACGTTGCGCCGTGGATTTAAACTTTCCTCAAAACAGACAAGGATGGGGAATGGCTGATATAAAAAGATTGATAAAAGAGGAGGAATTTCATGTCAGACATTAAAAATTTAATAGAGTTAAACGATTTAATCAATAACGGGAACTCTCTTAGAGGCGATTTAACCGAGGCCGCCGAATTAATAAAAACAATGTTCAAGCAAAAATATATTTCAAAGCTTGAAAATGAGTTAAAAATACAAAAGCAAATTCATCAGAAAAACCCAACAAAAGAAATACAGCTCATACAAGCCGTAAAACCTTTTATAAACAGTGAAAGACACAAAGAAATAGATTCTATAACAGATACTCTTATAAATATAACAACATTAATGGATATACAAAAAGATTTTATGAAAAATAATGAGAAAGAAAAAGACAGCGAACCGCAAATTAAAGCAATGGATACAATTTTAACCGAAAAAAATGACCCATCCATAAAAAAAGACGGAATATATGATATAGACGAAAGCTGCCTTTTAACAAAGCAAAGCTCAGGAAAAAACACACCCTCAAATTTTTTAATTTACTCCCTATTCGCTATTATACTTTTCAGTATAAGGCAGTAATAGCGTTACAAAAAAGCGTTTAAAGCGTGTCGAATACATCGGCATGCTTTTTTACATATTTTTTTCAATTATTCCTTTCACAGCCTCTAACCTCTTAGCTGTTGAACCTGAAACCTCACCTTTCTCCGCCATTTCCTCAAATTGCTCAAAAGTTACCCATTTGGCCTCCGTTGTTTCTCCGGGCTGCATTTTTAATTTGTTTATCTCAATATCTTTTTTTAGCATATATATATC
>CANOGI010000271.1 GCA_947565475.1 uncultured Eubacteriaceae bacterium | reverse complement strand
ATAGCGATAAAAAATATTTCAGTAAAATTCATTTTATACATCTCCTATAAATTTTATAATAAAAGTTTTAAAAAATTTAAAAAAATATCTTGAAATAATTTAAAATGTATGGTATAATAACTTTATTAGGTTGTTAAGCCAGAATAACTCATCCGGTAGAGTACTTCACTCGTAATGAAGAAGCGGAGGGTTCGAGTCCCTTTTCTGGCTCTTAATTATAAAAAGCGTTTTTATTTTCATAAATACGCTTTTTATTTTTTCTTTTAAATCTTATTTAAATTTATTTATATGTTTTTTCTGTGAGTTTATTGTTTTTTACTGAAAATTTTTCCAATATTCTTTTTCTTTTTTTTGTTCAACAGCGTAAAAATATTTGTCTGCTATATCAAATATTTCACTTTCATCTTTAATTAAATAATATTTTTTTCCTGAAATTTCTTTTATGTTTTTTTTGGAAATTTTGGGATTCTCAAACCATTCAAAAAAGTGTTTTTCCCACTCATTCGCTTTTTTTTCTCCTAAATCCTCATAACTTAATATTTCTTCCTTAACTTCATATACAAAATCATCAATAAGTATTTTTATCATAATAAAACTCCTGTATTTATTATCTATTTTAGGGGATTTTAATTTTTATTTAAAAATATAATATAATATTTGGTAAAGTTAAAATATTTATATTTAGATATTTTTAAAATAATTTCATATTTTCAGTTTCTGTATTGATATTTGATTTTAAACCAAAATGTTTATATCCAAGCTCAGTGACGACACGTCCTCTTGGAGTTCTTTGGATATATCCAAGTTGGATAAGATATGGTTCATAAACATCCTCGATTGTGTCGGATTCTTCCCCGATAGATACCGCGAGAGTATCAAGACCGACAGGCCCGCCTCCAAATTTTTCAATCATTGTCATAATTAAGTTTCTATCTGTGACGTCAAGACCTATTTTATCAACTTCTAAAATATTTAGAGTTTCTTCAGCCACAGTTTTTGTTATGGTGCCTTCATATTTAACTTCGGCGAAATCTCGAACTCTTTTTAAAAATCGATTCGCGATTCGAGGAGTTCCCCTGGAACGTTTTGCAATTTCCTCCGCTCCTTTTTCATCAATTTTAATTCCAAGAACGTTAGCTGAACGTGTAACAATAGTTTTAAGTTCATCGTTATTATATAATTCAAGTCTGTTCACGACACCAAATCTATCTCTTAAAGGAGCGGTTAAAAGACCGATTCTTGTTGTTGCTCCCACGAGTGTAAATTTGGGCAGGTCAATTCTTATGCTTTTCGCTGAGGGTCCTTTTCCTATGACAATATCGAGTACAAAATCCTCCATCGCTGGATACAAAATTTCTTCAATAAGTCTATTTAATCTGTGAATCTCATCTATAAAAAGGATATCTCCCTCGTTGAGATTGTTTAAAATAGCCGCCATATCCCCGGGATGTTCTATAGCGGGACCGGAAGTTGTTTTTATACCAACACCCATTTCATTAGCTATAATATTTGAGAGCGTGGTTTTTCCAAGACCTGGAGGCCCATATAATAAAACATGGTCAAGGGTTTCCTGTCTATTTTTAGCAGCTTCAATATAAACTCTCATATTCCTTTTTACTTTTTCTTGCCCGATATAAGTATCAAGAGTTTGAGGTCTGAGTTTTGGCTCAATTTCAATATCCTCATTTCTTAAGTTTGTTTCAATAATCCGTTTATTAATTTTAACCACCTACCATTTTAACGCGCCGATAATTTTTTAAGAGCGATTTTAATAATTTCAGAAGAACTTGATGTAGCGTTGTCTATTTCCGTAACGGCTTTAATAACCTCACTTCTGCCGAAACCAAGAGATAAAAGAGCGTCTATAGCGTCTTGTTTCTCTGAATCTATATTTTTTATATTAGAAATGTTTATATCAGACGAACCAACAAAATTATTTGAGTATTCAAAAGCATCAATTTTATCTTTAAGTTCAAGAATAATTCTCTGAGCTGTTTTCTTTCCTATTCCCTGCCCTTTTGACAAAGCGGTTATATCATCTGTTATAATCGCTAAAGTTATTTTGGAAGGTTCCATAGAAGATAAAAGAGATAAAGCGCTTTTTGGACCTACACCGGAAACAGAAATAAGTTTATTGAAAATATCAAGTTCTTCCATTGATAAAAAACCAAAAAGGTCGACGCTATCTTCTTTGACATTCATATAAGTAAATATTTTGATAATTTTATCATTAACAGTAAGTTTAGTCCTTGTATTTTCAGAAATCCATACATTATATCCTATTCCGTTGTTTTCAATAACAATACGATTTTCATAAATAAAAGTAATTGTACCTTTAATATAGCTTATCAAATTATAGACTCTCCTTTATAAAATATAACTGAAATGAATTTTAAAATTAATTTGTATATTGGCAATATGATAAGTTTTAAAACACAATTAATTTAATTATACTATAAATTATTATAAATTAAAAGCTATAAATAATATTTTTTTAATGCGTGAAAATATAATGTGATGTGGATTTAATAAAAAAGAAACTTATACTTCAATTCTGTAATATAAAGTGAGTTTGATAAAAAATAGCAGCTAAACGTATTCTTTTAAAAAAGTATGCAGAGCCTTAAAATTTTAAGAGGGGAGAGCATTTTTGGAGGTTCGGAATCTTTTTGTGATAGAAAAAGGTTTCATTAACTGTAAATTTTTGTTGAACTTACTTACCTTAGCCCAATCCAATAGAAGAAACCCTATAATCATAGTACAATAAATATTATAGGGTTTCTTTTTTATTATTTATATGATGATATACCGAAAAACCTTTCAAAAAAATCTTTCAGTTTATCAATTACGGTTTGTTTTTTCTTTGCTCTGTTCCCGCCGCCAAAACGAGAAACAGGTGGTAATATTTTATCAATATCTGTGGGGCTTTAAAGAATTATGTGTATTCAACAACTTTTGACAAATAATACAAACAA
>CANOGI010000270.1 GCA_947565475.1 uncultured Eubacteriaceae bacterium | reverse complement strand
CTCCAAATAAGGATAATAAATAAAAACACAAGAATAGCGGCGCCGAAAAGTCCAAGTTCCTCACAAATAATAGCAAATATAATATCATTATGTCCCTCCGGTATATATCCAAGCTTTTGACGGCTTTGCCCAAGTCCAAGGCCAAATAACCCGCCGGAAGCTATAGCGTATAAAGACTGGATAGTCTGATAACCTTTATCTAAAGGGTCTGAGAAAGGGTCAAGCCATGCGAAAATACGTCCCATTCTAAATTTCTCGCCAAAAATAAGCATTCCCGCGCTTGCTCCTACAGCACCTAATCCCCCAACAATAAAATAAACTATTCTTGGACTCGCCACAAAGACAACAGCCATACCAATAATAGAAATAACAAGAGCGGTACTCATATTCTCTATCGCTACAAGCCCCGCCGGCAAAGCGATTATGCACATACAAGCGAAAAAGCCTCTCCAATAATTCAATATTTTTTTGTGTTGAGAAATAAAATTAGCGAGCAATAAAATCATAGCGATTTTAGTAATTTCCGAGGGCTGAAAACCAATAGGGCCAATTTGAAGCCATCTTCTCGCGCCATTAGCGTCTCTTCCTATTAAAAGAACCAGAACAAGACATATATTGCATACTATGTAAAAAGGAAGTATAAGCTTTTTAAGCTTGTTATAATTAAAATTACTCACTAAATACATAACAACAAACCCAATAGCCGCCCAAAGACCTTGCTTTTTAAAATAAAAATATATATCATAATTGCATTGGGCGCTGTTCCCAGCGCTGTAATAACTGGCGCTGAAAACCATAATAACTCCTGATAAAACAAGTAAAACCGTTGCGATTAAAACCGCGTAATCAACGGAAGATATAAGTATCCTCGTCTCTTCCTTTGGCCTTTCAACGGTTCTTGACATAAAAATCACCTACCTGAATTATAGCTATATATAAAATTCGGGAGAAAAAATAATAAATCTATCACCATAAATTATACATAAACTTTACCTCCGAATTTATCTCAAATAAATTTACGCTTTTTAACATCTTCTTCATATGAAAAAGTATTCGACTTTGTATTCAGAGTGAAGCTGACCGCAAAACTTCGTTTTGCTGCTCGCCCTTGCACCCTGGCTTGCACTCTCCCTGAATATAAGAGTAAGTTCCCCCGCCTAAGAAGCAGGTGACTTCCTCTGTCGGTTAAAAAAATTTATTACTACTATTTTTTAACAATCGTTATAAAATTTTAAACATATTTTTTTATAATCTCTTAGACTACTAAAATAAAAAAATTTTTTTATTATAAAAATATAAATCTTTACAATAAATTTAAAATATAAAATCATATAAAACATTATCAAAATTTATTTTGAAGCTCAAAAGAAAACTTCTTAAATAATTTTCCTCTTTCCTCATAACTCTCAAACATATCCCAACTCGCGCAAGCCGGGGAAAGTAAAACACAATCCCCCTCCTCAGCATTTTCAAAACACATTTTAACGGCATCTTCAAGAGAACTCGCCTTTTTATAATTTTTAAAACCATATTTCTCACAAGTAGAAATAATTTTATCAGAAACCTCACCAATTACCGTAAAATATTTAACTTTACCCGAAAAAGTTTTAATCCATTCATCAAAATCCGATTTTTTATCATATCCCCCGCCTATTAAACATATAGGCCTTTTCATAGCGTTAATAGCATTAATAGCGGCGTCTGGATTTGTACCTTTTGAGTCATTATAGAACTCAATATCATTAATTGTCGTTACATATTCTATTCTATGCTCAACCGCTTTAAAATTTTTTAGCGTATTAATAATAACACTTATTGGAACTCCGGCGGCAAGACTTATCCCAACAGCCGCCATAGCGTTCTGTACATTATGCCGTCCTAAAATTTTAAGTTCCGAAATATCGATTACCTTTTGATCATACTCCTTAAACTTAACAAAAATACTTTCCTGATTAGAGTAAACCCCCTCAGAAAGTCCTATTTCTTCCAACGAGTCGCTTTCGGTAAAATACAAAACTTCGCACTTTGCCGAGTTTTTCATATTTCTGCACACAGAATCATCATAATTTAAAACAAGATAATCATTTTCATTCTGGTTCTCAAAAATACGAGCTTTTGTCAATATATAATTTTCAAGAGTTTTGTGTCTGTTTAAATGGTCGGGTGTAATATTTAAAACAGCCGAGACAAACGGTTTAAACTCATCAGTCTTCTCAAGCTGAAAACTACTTATTTCCGCTATGGCAAAACTTCTATCATCAAGGCTTAAAACTTTTTCAGTGAAAGGAATACCTATATTTCCGACAACTTCCGTATTTTTACCATAATTTCTAAAAATCTCCCCAACAAGAGATGTTGTCGTCGTTTTTCCGTTTGTTCCTGTAATAGCTATAACAGGACAAGGACAAAGCCTGTATCCAAGCTCAATTTCACTCCACACAGTAATATTGTTTTTTTCCGCCTCTATTATAAACGGCAAGTCACTCGGAACACCAGGACTCAAAACAATTAAATCCTGTTCTTTTACGATGTCGTCGGGATTTTTTCCAAGATATAAGGAAATATCATATGTTTTAAGCCTTAAAACCTCGTCCGCGATTTTATCCTCCGTTTTAGAATCTGAAACAATAACACAAGCTCCGAGTTTTTTAAGTAATATCGCCGCGGAAATACCGCTTCTCGCTATACCCACGATAAGTACCTTTTTCCCTTTAAAGTTCATTAAAAATTCCTCCTGAAAAAATCTATGAAATCACTCGTTTAAATATGTCAAAAACAAATTTTAAAATTATATATCAAAACTCGTTTACTCTAAAAAAAATTTTTTGTCGCCAAAAATCCCACAAGGCAACATATAGACGTAATAACATAAAATAAAGTAACGACTTTTGTTTCTTTCCAACCGCATTGCTCAAAATGGTGATGAAGAGGAGCCATTTTAAATATACGTTTTCCGTGGGTAGCCTTAAAATAAAGAACTTGAATAATAACGGATAAAGAT
>CANOGI010000269.1 GCA_947565475.1 uncultured Eubacteriaceae bacterium | reverse complement strand
CTTCCTCACTGTATAAGGCTTCTTGAGACAGGCGGTATTTTAATTGCCGATGATGTTTTACAAAATGGAAATATAGCTAAAAAGAGAGAGGAAATTCCGAGGCGGCAGAGAACTATTCATACTCGAATGAGAAATTTTCTTTGGGAGATTACTCATAATGACGCTTTGGAGACATCAATCCTTACTATAGGCGATGGAGTGGCTTTATGCTGTAAAGTAAAAGACGTTTAAACTTTTATTATGAAAGAATAATAAGAGATAATATTTTATGAGCGTCAAAAGTTTTTAACCGACAAAGGAAGTCCCTCGCTTCTTAAGAGGGGGTACTTACTCTTGTATTCGGGCAAGCTTAAAAATTTTGGGTGAAATGATTTTTATAAAATTTATTGACTATATAATCGCTGTGAATACACTTGATTTTGGAGGATTATTTTATGGATAAAAAAATTGAGCTTCTCGCTCCCGCGGGAGATTTGGAAAAGCTGAAAATAGCTGTTTTATATGGGGCCGACGCTGTTTATCTCGGAGGCACAAGCTTTGGACTTCGTGCGAAAGCTAAAAACTTCAGCAAGGAGGATATGAGAGAAGGTGTGGAATTTGCCCATAAACATAACGCGAAGGTTTATGTGACTTGTAATATTTTCGCTCATAATGATGATTTTGATGGTATGGCGGAATATTTTAAATTTTTAAGTGAGATTAATGTTGACGCTGTGCTTATTTCTGATCCTGGGGTTTTTTCTGTGGCGAGAGAAGTTGTCCCTGATATGGATATTCATATCAGCACGCAGGCAAACAATACAAATTATAAAACCGCTCTTTTTTGGCAAAAACTCGGAGCGGTTAGAATCGTTATGGCAAGAGAATTATCTCTTAAAGAAATTAAGGATATATCGGATAATATTCCGAAAAACCTTGAGATTGAGGCTTTTGTTCACGGCGCTATGTGTATTTCTTATTCGGGGAGATGTCTTTTAAGCAATTATTTAAGCGGTAGAGACGCTAACAAAGGAGCCTGTTCCCACCCATGCAGGTGGAAATACGCCCTTGTTGAGCAGACACGTCCTGGAGAGTATATGCCTATAGAAGAAGACGAGAGGGGAACTTATATTTTTAATTCCAAAGATTTATGTATGATTGAGTACATTCCGGAACTTATTGACTCAGGAATTATCAGTTTAAAAATAGAGGGAAGAATAAAAACGTCTTTTTATGTAGGAACTGTTATAAAAGCGTATAGAGAGGCTATTGACGATTATATAAAAGATCCCAACATTTATTATGAAAAAAAGGAATACTATCTTAATGAGGTGAAAAAAGCCAGTTACAGAGGTTTTACAACAGGGTTTTATTTTGGTAAGCCTAATCAGAACGAGCAAATCTATACAACGAGTTCTTATATAAGAAATTATGATTTTATTGGTATGGTTATTGATTATGATGAACAAAGCGGTTTCGCCACTATTGAGCAGAGAAATAAATTTGTGGTGGGTGATGAGATTGAGTTTTTAAGAGGAAGAGGCGAAACTTTTTCCATGATTGTTGAGGAAATGTATGACGAGGACGGAAACAGTATTTTGGAAGCTCCTCATCCACAGCAGATTATTAAATTAAAGGTTGGGCAAAAGTTAAGTCCTTTTGATATGATGAGAAAATAATCGTTTATTTTAACCAACAGATGAAGTCACCTGCTTTTTAAGCGTGGGACTTCATCTGTTGGTTAAACTTCTGTGTTTTGATATGGTTACAGAGTTTTTAATTTATAATATTGTTTAGTAAATTCATTATAAAAAAGAGAAGAACCTGACGTAAAGTATTTAAAATCTTTACATCAGGTTCTTTTCTTAAAGTTACATTTTAAATAGGGAATAAGACTAAAAGGTTAAGAGATTTTTGGTATTGGGGAAGCCGCCGTTAAATTTAAACGGCGATAATGAATCCATAAAATCTCGTAAGTGTGGCAAATAATTAGAAATACTCTTATAAAGTATACCTTGTAAGAGAGTAAATTTTGGTTATTTTTTGACAATTTTTTTGTATACTTTTATCAAATAAAATGATATAATAAAAATGTAAGTTTAGTAAATATGTTGAGCGTGAATACTCTCTTACAAGGTATACTTTTTAGGAGTTTTTGACTAATAATGCTAAAAAAATATCATTTTATATGTAAATAAATATATTTGTTATTTTTATAATTTAGGCCGGCTAATAAAATTCCATGCTTTTTAAGCGGGGTATTTAATGGCAGTATAACGTTAGTTCGATGAAAAATAACAGCAAAACATAGTTTTGCTCAGAAGTTTTTCTCAAACTTTTTTCAATAGGCGCCGGCACTTTTTTGCGGCACATATTGAAAAAAAGAAGCAAAAAACTTTCGCGAAAAACTTCGTTTTTCGAGATTCGGCAAAGCGAAAGTTTTGCGTTATAAAGTTTAGGTCAAGCCCTTGAAAAGACCCTCCGGGTGTGGGACAGAGTCCTATGGTTTTAATCTTTTAAGTTGGTGCAAATGAGGCAGCGCCTCAAGGTTTTTATGCTTAAAGAGCATTTTTGGAGGTTTGGAACCTTTTTTCGATAGAAAAAGGTTTTATTAACTATAAATTTCTATCGGACTCACGTTAGTATAAGTTTCTATTGAATACAAATAAGGAGTTATCTGCCGCTGGTTTAGAGTGTTTTGTTAAGCGGAAATACGAATAATATTTGACTAAGGTTTTTATTATTATCTTGATTATTATAGCGGGTTTATGATTTTGGGGACTGCAGTTAATTAACTTATAGGCATAAAAAAATACTCGAATTTGTCATACATATTTCTAATTTGACAAATTAGAGTATTTTTAATTTGACAACAGGCCTATTATTTTATATTCAATAATAGACTTTTTAAGATTTTACAGCAGTTCAGATAAAGGGGCTACAGAAAATGGGTACATTTCATGAAAAAGGGGGGCTTTAAAGAATTATGTGTATTCAACAACTTTTGACAAATAATACAAACA
>CANOGI010000268.1 GCA_947565475.1 uncultured Eubacteriaceae bacterium | reverse complement strand
CGTTTGACTCTGATGAGTCTTTGAGATTTGTACCGGCGTAAGCAATAATTACATCAGCCTTATCAAGTTCTTCTTTATAATCCATAACTGAAAAATCCTTTACGGCGTTCGCAGAAACAGTAAGGCTTAAATCCCTTTTACCGTTATATCCTCCTGTATTGCCTGTATAATCAACCGTACACTCAACATATGTATCTGAAGTTTTGCTTGACACATTAGCCACGGTTAAAGTGGAATCCCCATACCCTATTTTAAGCGTACCGCCAGGATTAGCCTGTCCGCTTGCAAAATTCGCTGGCGATGACATCTCGGCTTTCACCGATTTTACTTTTGAGAAATCAACATTGGGGATAACAGCTGAAAAGTTTTTGTTAATTTCCGTAATCACGCCGTTTGAAAGAGTGCCTCCCGTAACAGACGTGGCTTTTGAGAGATCGATTTTTCTCGTTGTGTTATCGTCTAAAACAAAAGTAAGACTTTTAAGATTAAATAAAACAGCGTCTGACGGAACCCCGCCAAGATAACTTATCGTGGCGTCAGGAAATTCCTTTTTAAGTCCTTGTAAAGGAGTAGTCGTTTTTGTAACGTCTCCGGAATAGTCTCCCCTGAAAATCTCATCAGCGTAATTGCCTACTATAGCGATATTTTTCTTATCCGAACCTATAGGAAGAATGTTTCCCTCATTTTTAAGAAGAACCCACGTTTCCTCAGCGGCTCTCTCGGCAACCTCAACATGTTCGTCTTTCTCAATTCTTTTGGCCGTACTTCCTTCCGGCGGAGCATCAAAAGCTGTCTCAGCTGTTATACTTCTATACGGAACTTTATCGGCGCTGTCAAACTCACCTGTTCTCATCCTTTGTAAAAATAACCTGTAAACATTTACATCAAGCTGGTCTTCACTCAAATATCCGTTTAAAACGGCCTCAAGCTGAGTTGACTGAGCCGCGGAACCACAGTCAATGTCATTTCCAGCGTAAAATCCTTTAGCGATAGATTCGGCGGCCGATGTATCCTGCCATTTTTTTTCAGGCACAAGAACCTCTTTGTAAACATTTTGTTTACCACCAACTTCCGTTCCGCCAAGGTCTTGAACAGCGCCGCAGTCACCTGTGACATAACCGTCAAAACCCCAGTTTCTTCTTAAAAGTTCTGTCAATATATAAGGATTTGCCGCCGACGGGATATGGTCATATAATGTCTCTCCATTTCTTGTAACAGTTGTGGCATTATAAGAACTCATCACAGACGCCGGAGAAACAGCCTCGACAGTATCTTTAAAAGCTCTGGCGTAGTATTCTCTTAAAGTCTTCTCATCCATTTTTGATGAACCAGCGCGGCGCTCTTTCTCACAATTATTAGCTATAAAATGTTTTAAAGTAGCTATAACCTTTAAATACTTTGGGTCATCTCCTTGCATTCCTTTTACAAACTCAGAAGCTATCTGACTTGTAAGATATGGATCCTCACCATATGTTTCCTCATTTCTTCCCCATCTTGGGTCTCTCGCCATATTTATTGTAGGACTCCAATAAGATAAATTAAGTTTGTTATTTATTCCTCTCGCCTCTGTTGACGTTATATCGGCGGCTGAATAAATTAAACTTCTGTTCCATGTGTTAGACATTGACAAGCTCGTTGGAAAAGAAGTAGCTACCCCTTGCCTCGCTACACCATGAAGACCTTCTCGCCAATAATTATAGGCTCCTATCTCAAGATTCGGAATAGCGGGAGCGTTGTTTCCAAGCTGTGAGATTTTTTCCTCTAAAGTCATCCTTGATACCAAATCAGCCGCTCGTTCCTCAAATGAAAGAGAAGTATCAAGGTATGGGAGAATTTCCTCAACGGCTAATTCCTCACTATGTTCCACGGCGTTATCGTCAGCGTTTACATAAACGCATGATGAAACCAATAATGTTAAACTCATAACGACGCTAACAACTCTTTTGCCTATTCTAATACGTTTCTCCATTAATTATTACCTCCCTTTAATATTTAATCAGGATTACTCAAATTTTTGTATAACAAAAATTCCCGTAACCAACGGTGGAAATATTCGCCTTTGTATTCAAAATGAGCTTGTGCTCCCCCTGAATACAATAATAAGTCACCACGCTTAAAAAACAGGGGACTTCCTCTGTCGGTTAAAATAATCTCAAGATTTAACAGACGCTTTTTTATAGCTCCATGCTTGAATTATATAATAATTTATTATATAATGATAGTCATATAATATTAAATATAAGACAAAAATTGCTCAAGGAGGCGGAAAAAATGACTCCCTATTATGAGGTACAACCTGATAGATTAAAAATAATACATAATCACCGTGAACTTTCCTTTCCTCCCCACATACACGATAATATTGAGATTTTATACGTTAATAAAGGTACTCAGCATATAAGTATAAATAATATAAAATATAAAATAAACGAACAGGACATCGCTGTTATTTTTCCAAATTTGCTTCACGAATATTATAAAGATGAGAGAAAAAGCGCGGACGGTACACTTATAATATGTGATCCAAAAATTTTCTTAAATATGTTTCCAAATTTAACCCAGTCAATACCTAAAAACCCTGTCATAAAGAATAATATGCTTAACAAAGAGGCGCTCTTCGCTTTAAACTCAATAAACGCGGAAAAATCTTTTCCCATAAATCTCGGGCTTGTATACATTCTTATGCAGCATATTTTAGATAATCTTGAGATAATAAATAAACAAGACTTTTATCCTGAAAACATCACAAAAAGAATAATTGAGTATATCACAAAAAATTTTACAAATCCTATAACCCTTGATATAATGGCTAAAGACCTTTGCGTAAGTAAATATTATATCTCACGTATATTTTCCGATAAAATAAAAATTAACTTTAGGAATTATCTTGGCATAACACGCGCTGAATACGCGGCGAAACTTATAAGAATAACAAATGACTCCTTAACCGAAATCAGTGGTAACGCGGGCTTTGAGAGTCAGCGTACATTTAACAGAATTTTCCGCTCTGTATATGGT
>CANOGI010000267.1 GCA_947565475.1 uncultured Eubacteriaceae bacterium | reverse complement strand
AAATTAAAAACTCTTTCAAATTTTATTTTTGCTAATAAGCTTCAAAAACGTAACGACGTAGGCTAAAATACGCAACGGGCTTTGCCCGTTTGAGGACAGGAATTTTTTTCGCACCGGTTTTTGGTGCGGAAAAAACATGGCTGGTTCCTTCCTTAAACAATTTGCAGAAAATGGGTACATTTTCTGCAACAGGTGGTGTAAAAATTTATTTTTTCACACCACCTGTTATCTAAAACTCGCGAATATAATTTTTTATTGATTATTTTATAGTAAACGCTATTTAATACATTAATAAAAATTTAGACGCTTAAAATTTTTAACGTGATTAATAAATAAATATCACATATATTGTAATTGATAAAATTGGATATTATCTTATTAACGTTTCGGTAACCTTTTTTAATTGTTCTCGAATTTCAATATGCTGAGGGCATACTTCCTCACATTTTCCACATTGAATACATTCAGAGGCACGAGATTTTTCATGACCACTTACAAGCCATTCCTCCTGATGTTTAGCTGAGTTTATATCATTATACAAAGTGAAATAATTCATAGCTGTGAAAGAGCCTGATATGCCAATATTATTAGGACATACTTTTCCACAATAATTACAGGTTGTGCAAGGAATTAAAGGTATTTTATTTAATTCTTCCATCGCTTGTCTTAGTGTTTCTCTTTGCGAATTAGTTAGACTTGTAAAATTTTTCATATAAGATAGATTATCTCTCATTTGTTCTATATTACTCATCCCTGACAAAACTGTAATAATACCTTCTAAGTCCGCCGCGAATCTGATTGCCCATGAAGCGACAGAGGATTTAGGTTCAGCGCTGTTAAAAAGTTTTACGACAGATTTAGGAGGAGATGCCAGCATACCGCCTTTTACAGGTTCCATAATAATTATTGGCTTTTTATGTTTTCTGGCGACTTCATAGCATTTTTTTGACTGTATAGCTGGATTTTCCCAATCAGCGTAATTTATCTGTAATTGGACAAATTCCATTTCTGGGTGTGCTGTTAGGATTTCTTCTAATTCCTCAGGTGTTGAGTGGAAAGAAAATCCTATATGTTTGATTTTTCCTTCGGATTTTTTGCCCTGTACCCAATTCCACATATCATAGTCGTCAAAATAATGGGTACGTGTCTCTCCTAAATTATGGAGTAGGTAGAAATTAAAATAATCCACGCCGGTTTGTTTTAATGATGTGTCAAATTGAGCGTAGGCATCTTCTTTTGTTTTACAGTTAATCCAAGCCGCGTTTTTAGTAGCCAACTGAAATTTTTCCCGTGGATAACGTTTAACCAAAGCTTCGCGAATAGCGTCTTCGCTTCCAGCATATGCCCACGCTGTATCAAAGTATGTAAAACCAGAGCTAATAAATAAATCAACCATTTCCTTTGTTTGTTCTATATCGATTTTTTCATTTTTTTGCGGAAGACGCATAAGTCCAAATCCTAATTTTTTAATTTCCTCGCCTAAATATGACATTTAATTCCCTCCCCGAATTATTAATTTATTGTTAAAAAAGAAACTCTTTCTTTTTAAGAATTTCAAAAGCTGCTGTACACGCTGGACAATCACAGTATTTCGCTCCTGCTTCTTTGATTTCTTTTCCATGATTTAGTATGTTTTTAGCCATTTCTGAACCAAAGAGTTTATGTCCCTCCTCAGAACCCGCAAAGGCAATTAAGTTGTCAATAGGCATAATATCAGCCTCAAGTTTGGAAAAATATTTTTTTGTTTCTTCATTTTCTTCCTCTGTGCCGATAGAGGCAAGCCATTTTCGTGCAGTTTCTTTAAGTTCATCACAGCATGATTTTGCCTCTATTAGTTCATTGGTTTTAGCGATTATATAGTTAGTCATTTCTTTATCCATATATATTTCCTCTTTTCTTATAAATCTAATGATATACATTATAAACGTAAAAAAATTATGATTGCTTTATAGATTACAATGATATTTATATATATATTATACCATAATGAATAACCACAATCAAATAAAATAATTTTGAGAATGCTTTATTTTGCTTCTATTATAGTTAGTTGTCTATGATAGAACTGTTATTTAATCTATTTAAAGCCAATATGATTGTTGTTTAGGTTATGGAACAGATTTATTTTTTAATCCACAGAGGAAGTCTCATGCTTCTTAAGGGAGGGACTTCCTCTTGTATTTAGGGGGAGTGTAAACTATTCTAAATACAAAGGCGGATACTTTTGCCGTCTGTTACGGGAATTTTTGCTATACAAAAATTCGAGTAGTCTTGACTATCTTTATAAGCGTTATAGACATATAGTATCTGAAAAATTCCTTATTAAATAGAATCGTTGTGATTAATAACATATTTTGAGAATTTTGAGGGAAATATTTTTTTTATTTTATTTATTGGAAGCTCTTGATTTGCTTCTTTTGCAAGTGTATTATTATAATAAACGACGTTTAAATATATTTGGATAAGCTTTTTAACCGATAGAGGAAATCCCATGCTTCTTAAGCGGGGGTACTCACTCTTGTATTTAGGGGGAGTGTAAGATCACTATGAATACAAAGGCGAATACTTTCGCCGTCGGTTATGAGAATTTTTGTTATATAAAAATTCGAGTAGTCTTGACTTGTTTAGAGCTAATTTGAGAAATTTGTGACAGTTGTTAAAACTGAGTGAATAACAAATTTAATAAAAATATAAATGCTTTTTAACTTAGAAAATACTAAAAAAAATAAACGCGTTTTAAGTTTTTGTTATTTTTTCGGTATATTTTAGTTTTTAAATTAAGATATAATATTTTTTATTAGTGAAAATTTATTTTTATGGAGGAATTTGATATTATGATTTCAAAAAAAATGGTTGAGCTTGTAAAAAACGGTTCCGCTATACGAGCTATGTTTGAAGATGGAAAAATTATGGCTGAAAAATATGGAAAAGAAAATATTTATGATTTTTCTTTGGGAAATCCATCTGTTATTCCGCCTGAAAGCGTTAAAAACGCTATTTTTGATATTATTAAAGAACAATCGGAAACAGAGATT
>CANOGI010000266.1 GCA_947565475.1 uncultured Eubacteriaceae bacterium | reverse complement strand
AGTATGTCCTATCATTTCCGGAAATATAGTGGAACGACGAGACCATGGTTTAATAACGTTCTTTGTGTTAGCCGTATTCTGGGCATCAACCTTTTTAAGGAGATGAGCGTCACAGAAAGGGCCTTTTTTAATTGATCTACTCATTAAGCTTACCTCCTATTATTTATTTCTGCCACGAATTATAAATTTATTACTTGCTTTGTGTTTTTTACGAGTTTTATAACCAAGAGCTGGCTTACCCCATGGAGTACAAGGAGCGGGACGACCTATAGGAGCTCTACCCTCGCCACCGCCGTGAGGATGGTCGTTCGGGTTCATAACAGAACCTCTTACGGTAGGTCTTATACCCATATGGCGTTTTTTACCTGCTTTACCTATATTAATAAGCTCGTGCTCAATATTACCAACTTGACCGATAGTAGCTCGACAATCTATAGGAAGAAGTCTCATCTCACCTGATGGAAGTCTAACAGTTGCGTATTTACCCTCTTTAGCCATGAGCTGAGCAACATTTCCGGCTGAACGAACAAGCTGTCCGCCGGCGCCTGGTTTCATCTCAATATTGTGAATCTCAGCTCCGACAGGGATATTTCTCATAGGAAGAGCGTTACCCACATGAATTTCAGCGTCAGGACCATTGCTTATAGTATCTCCAACTTTTAATCCATTAGGAGCGAGAATATATCTTTTCTCACCATCAGAATAATGAAGTAAAGCAATATTGGCTGTTCTGTTTGGATCATATTCAATAGCCGCCACCTTAGCGGATACTCCGTCTTTATTTCGTTTAAAATCAATAATTCTATATTTTCTTTTAGCCCCGCCGCCATGATGACGAACGGTTATCTTACCCTGATTATTACGTCCCGCTGTGGTTTTAATATGAACAACAAGACTTTTTTCGGGTTTGGATTTAGTAATTTCAGAGAAATCAGACACAGTCATATGTCTTCTCGAAGGTGTATAAGGTTTAAATCTCTTAATACCCAATTTTTACACTCCTTTCAAACGTTTATACCTCACACGTATCCGTGTGTATCATATTAATTGTAAATTACATACCTTGGAAAATCTCAATTTCCTTACTCTCGGCAGTAAGCTTGACAATAGCTTTTTTTCTCTTGTTTGTTCTGCCGGAAGTATAACCTCTTCTTTTAACCTTGCCAACTACGTTCATAGTATTCACGGAAGCGACTTTTGTTCCCTCAAACATTTTCTCAACAGCTTCCTTAACTTGGCTTTTTGTAGCCTGTGGGTGCACGTAGAAAGCGTATTTTTTATCAGCCATATCGTTCATTGTCTTCTCAGTAACAACAGGCTTTAAAATAACGTCATAATATTTAATATCAGCCATTACGCGTACACCTCCTGAATTTTCTCAACAGCTTGTTTTGTAACAACAAATGAGTCATATTTAAGAATATCGTAAACATTTATAGTATTTACAGACGCGGTTTTCACATCGGGAATATTTCTCGCCGATAAAATAGCGTTTTTATTTCCGTCCTCAAGAACAACCAGAGCCTTTGATACCTCAATATTATTAAGAACATTCTGCATTTGCTCAAGATTAAGATTTTCAAGAACAATTAATTTATTTTCGTTCACTTTAGTTGTAAGAGCTGACTTAAGAGCGAGTCTCTTAACTTTTTTGTTAAGCTTAAAAGAATAATCTCTCGCTTTAGGCGCGAAAACAACACCACCGCCGGTCCACTGTGGAGCTCTTATAGAACCCTGTCTCGCGTGCCCTGTACCTTTTTGTCTCCATGGCTTTCTTCCGCCGCCTCTTACCTCAGAACGAGTTTTTGTACCTTTGGTACCCTGTCTTTGATTAGCAAGATATTGAACAACAGCCTGATGCATAACGTGCTCATTTACCTCAACCGCGAAAATATTATCATTAAGTTCAATAGAACCAACTTCGCTTCCGCTCATATTTAAAACTTTAACATTTGCCACCGTTTATTCCTCCTTTCGTAAGTAATAGCATTAAGCTTTTACACTGTCTTTAATAACAAGTACAGAACCCTTGTTTCCTGGAACGGCGCCTTTAATAAGAATTAAATTCTTCTCGGCATCTGCGCGGACAATTTCAAGATTTTGAATAGTGACATTAACCGAACCCATATGACCTGGCATTTTTTTACCTTTTTTAACTTTACCTGGTGTGGTTGCGGATGATAAGGAACCAAGACCCCTGTGATATTTTGAGCCATGGGCCATAGGACCTCTATGCTGATTATGTCTTTTAATAGCGCCCTGAAAGCCTTTTCCTTTCGAGATACCGCTCACATCAACCTTATCACCGGCTGAAAAAACATCAGCTTTAATCTCAGAACCAACTTCATATTCATCAATATTGTCAAGTCTAAACTCTTTCAAAATTTTAACAGGAGCAACTCCCGCTTTATCAAAATGACCTTTTGAAGGCTTATTCACGTGTTTTTCCTTAATATCTCCAAATCCCACTTGAATAGCAGTATATCCGTCATTTTCTTCCGTCTTCTTTTGTGTTACCACACAAGGACCCGCCTCTAAAACTGTAACAGGAACTAAAATTCCGTTTTCAGCAAAAATCTGGGTCATACCAATTTTTTTAGCTATAATAGCTTTCTTCATTTTTCGTACCTCCTAAACTCTACAGCGGATTGTCCCAAAAATAGGATAATCATTCTAGGCAAATATAAGGCGTACTTATATAAACCGTGATTTTACACTTATTTCATAATTTTTAAAGTAATATCAACACCAGCCGGCAAATCAAGACGTGTTAAAGCGTCAACAGTCTTAGCGGTGGGCATCAAAATATCAATCAATCTCTTGTGTGTTCTCATTTCAAACTGCTCTCTGGAATCTTTGTATTTGTGAACAGCTCTTAAAATAGTAACAACTTCCTTCTTTGTAGGAAGCGGAATAGGCCCGCTGATTTTAGCGCCCGTCTTTTTCGCGGTCTCGATGATTTGCACCGCTGACTGGTCAATTAACTTATGGTCATAAGCTTTGAGACTGATTCTAATTTTTTGATTAGCCATAAAAAAAGTCCCCTCCTTTTCGCACTTTTT
>CANOGI010000265.1 GCA_947565475.1 uncultured Eubacteriaceae bacterium | reverse complement strand
TATCGCAAAAAGGTTCCATTAACTATAAATTTCTGTCGAACTCACATTATTTAGTTTTTGCATATATTTTAGTTTTCAAATAGCACTAAATATAAAATCAGATTCACCATAAAAATTCGCCTCCATAGTTTTATATTATAAACTATTGACTTATTATTAAATAAATATTATTATTAATTAAAGTGTCTATTCACTTTATGATATAAACGTTTTTATTTTCCGTATTAGATTTTTATAATATAATAATTAATTGACTTCAGAGGTGATTTTTATGGAAAAAATTTTTCAAAAATTAAAATCCAAAAAACTAAAAGTCACGCCACAACGCATAGCTATTTACAAATTTTTATGTGAAACAGATAAACATCCCACTGCTGAGACAATTTATACTTCTCTAAAAGAGTTAAACCCTGCGATAAGCATAGCAACGGTTTATAAAACTTTAACAACATTAAAAAACGCGTGCCTTATACAAGAATTAAACTTAAATGACTCAAGCATTCGATATGACGCGAACACAAATTTCCATTCGCACCTTATATGCACACACTGCAAATCAATTTATGATTACCCGTTACAGCATACAATGGACATAAACAACGATATTAGAGATAAAATGGGTTTTTCCGTTGAGTATACTCAACTTTATTTTTACGGAAAATGCGAAAACTGCAAAAATATTTAAAAGCGTGTAAAAAACTTTTAAAATACAAAAAATTATAAAATATAGAATTGACACGCTCTTAAATATTTAAGGCAAGCTCTAAAAAGGGGATATCTATAAATATCCCCCTTTAACTTTTTTATAATTTTTTCGCTCATATTCTATTTTTTAAAAACTCTCTAATATTTTCCATTTTAAATAATTTATACTAAAATCTTAAAATAACCTAAAAAATTATTTCTGTAAATTTTACTTTTAAACATAAAATTTATTACAATAAATATATGATAAAGTATATTTATTTTTTAAGCTATATAAACGATAGTTAAATATTACCATCATATGCCAATAAAAACATTTTATACTTTATATATAATATAATTTTTTAACGAATTAAATTTATTAAAAATATTAATTATAACGTTTTTTTTAAAATTTAATATAGTTGTATTAATTGCCAATTAGTATAATATGTCAGTAAAAATTTATATTATCAAACTGATGTGTAAAATAATCCATAAATAATTTTTATTTCTTAAAATACTTTGTAAAGAGGTTGATTATTATGAAACTTATAAAAGACAAGGTTTTTTTTAAATTAGCTGCTGGACTTGCGATTCCTATAATATTACAAGATATTTTAAATTCCTCCGTAAATATGGTAGATACTTTTATGATAGGTAAACTTGGCGAAAATGAGGTAGCAGCCGTTGGACTGGCTAATCAGCTTTTTTTTATCTATCAACTTATTATTTTTGGAATAACAAGCGGCTCAGCGATATTTATAGGTCAATACTGGGGAAAAAGAGATGTAAAAAGTATTCACAAGGTAATGGGTATAAGTATATGCCTTAGTCTTTTTTTCGCATTCGTATTCAGTACTACGGCATTTCTCATACCAGAAAAAATAATGAGCTTATATTCAAAAGATCCTAATGTAATAAAACTTGGTTGCGATTATTTGAATATAGTATTAATAAGTTACTTTTTTAGTCCGCTGATACTTTCGTTAAACTCAGCGTTAAGAGCTACGGAATTAACCAAACTGCCTATGTGTACAACTTTTATTTCCCTTTTTACAAATATAATATTTAATTATTTATTTATATTCCAATTAGGGTTTGGGGTAAAAGGAGCCGCCACCGCAACAGTCCTCGCTCGCTTTATTGAGGTTTCTTTCCAAATATTTTTTATATACAAGTTAAAAACTCCTATAGCCGCTAAACTCTCAACGTACTTAAAAGCTGATAAAGAATTTCTTAAAAGCTTTTTTAAAGTAACAATTCCCGTAATATTAAATGAATTTATGTGGGCGCTTGGAACATCTATTTACAATATGGCGTACAAATACAGCGGAACAGAGGCACAGGCGGCTATACAAATCGCTTCCACGATTCAAAACTTGTTTATAGTTATGGGAACAGGTATGGGATTCGCGTGTAATATAATGCTCTCAAACGCTCTTGGAGCGGGTGACATAAAAAAAGCTATTTCATACTCAAGAAAATGTATAAAAGTATCTATAATGTTGAGTTGTTTTATGGGATTAGCTTTACTATTATCATCTGATTTTATACTTACATTTTTTGACGTATCGGAAACAGTAAAAAAATATACTTATTATCTCTTTATCGTTACAGCGGTCGGACTAATAGTAAAAACATATAATTACACTACTATTGTGGGAATTTTACGAAGCGGTGGCGATACAAAATTTTGTCTTATATTGGACTCGGCAACCGTATGGTTTATAGGTATACCTTTCGCCTTTTTAGGCTCCGCAATACTCAGTCTTCCCATATATATAACTTTCGCTCTTGTATATATGGAAGAAGTCGTAAAATTCTTCATATCAACAAAAAGAGTATTAAGCAATAAATGGGCAAAAACGTTAATAAATTAATATTATAACAATCCATGGATTTTTTAGCGCGAAACAATAAAATAATTTCTTAATATATTTATATTATATTTTCTAAAGTTTAATTGCCTATTCTTTCGCCGCAAATAAAAAATAATTCTTACAATGAATAAGTAAAAAAAATAAAACGAACTAATTTTACGAACTAAAAGCAATTTTTTTATTATAGTCAAACTACTTGAAAATAATCAAAAGGATTTTAAACCGCCGAACTTGTTCATTTTTCAAGTGGTTTGAATATATATAAAAAACGAAATTTAAAAAATATAAAAAATAACTTAAAATTATGTGGGGCTTTTATGAAAACTAAATTAATTTTAACTACAAAAAGGCTAATATTAAGACCTTTCGATATAAAAGATTTTTCTGATTTCCACGAGTACATCATTGACAATAAAGTCAACAAACTTCTTGGAATCTCAACAACTATAAATTCAGAAATCATAAAATCACTTTTTAACTCAAATATAAACAATCCTCTCTGTTGGGCAATGGA
>CANOGI010000264.1 GCA_947565475.1 uncultured Eubacteriaceae bacterium | reverse complement strand
CAAGAACTTTTTTAAAATTTTCTTCATCTTTTTTGATTTGAATTTTTTAATTAATTTCCTGACTTTTTCTCACTGTTTTTTAACAGCTTATTCATTCTATCATATCGCTTCCGGCTTGTCAAGAACTTTTTTCATTTTTCAAAAACATTTTTGACTGCCTGTCCTAACAGCGACTTTCATTAGTTTACCATAACAAAAAGAAACTGTCAAGACTTTTTTTGTTTTTTTGAAACAAAACGGAGAAGGAGGGATTTGAACCCTCGCGCCGCTATTAACGACCTACTCCCTTTCCAGGGGAGCCCCTTCAACCACTTGGGTACTTCTCCAAAGGTCTACGTTTAAAACAAAAAAATAACGGAGAGGGTGGGATTCGAACCCACGGCCCCTTGCGGAGTCACTGGTTTTCAAGACCAGCTCCTTAAACCACTCGGACACCTCTCCACATATAACATAAATTATATAATAGAACTACAGGAACAACCCTGCGAACAATATATATTATACTATCAAAAAAAACTCTTGTCAATACTTTTTTTTAAAATTTTACGAAATTATGAAAAACAGTTATTTTTCTCATAATTCTAATCAATATAACTCTGGATAAAATTTTTTATTTGTTATATTATATAGATAACATAGTCCAATAAGGGCTAAATAATATTAAGTAAACTATATAAGTCAAATCACTTGAAAAATAAACAGGTTTGACGGTTTAAAATCTTTTTGCGGCGTTAGCGTCAGTCGGGCTGTCTTGCCGCGGTGTTTACTATATAATAAAGGAGAATAAAAAAATGGAAAACTACAAAGATTACGCCTTAAAACTTTTTAAAGACTTAGTGGAAAAGAATACCCAGTCATCGGAAACCTCTAAAACTTATCCATCAACCGAATCTCAGTTAATTTTCGGAGAATATTTAGAAAAATTATGTACGGATATAGGATTAACCGATATTTCCCGTGACGAATACGGTTATATAACGGCCCTGCTACCTGACGGAGATTCCAGCTCGCCAAAAATCGGTCTTATAGCTCATATGGACACAAGCCCCGAATATTCGGGAGAAAACGTATCGCCCCAAATACATGAAAATTACGACGGCGGCGAAATCCCTTTAAAAAATGGGATAACATTAAGTCCGTCAGAATTTCCTTCCTTAAATAATTATAAAGGAGACAGCATAATCACCTCCGATGGTTCCACTCTTTTAGGAGCTGACGACAAAGCGGGAATATGCGCCATATTAACAGCTATGAAATACCTTATTGATAATCCCTCTATCCCCAGAAAACAAATAAAAATAGCCTTTACGCCTGATGAGGAGATAGGAAAAGGCACAGAATATTTTAAAACGGAAAAATTCGGCTGTAATTATGCTTTCACAATAGACGGGGGTGAAATCGGCGAGTTAAATTACGAAACATTTAACGCCGCCAGAGCGGAAATCACCATAAAAGGAAAAAACGTACACCCCAGCAGCGCCAAAGGCATAATGATAAATTCGGCGTTAATAGCCGCTGAATTTATCTCTTGCCTCCCTCCCGATGAAATCCCGTCAAAAACTTGTGGAAGAGAAGGTTTTTATCATTTAAACGGTATAAATGGAAATGTCGAGAGAACCTCGTTAAATTACCTAATCAGGGCATTTGAGAAAAAGGAGTTTAACAACCGAAAAGAAAAAATAAAAGAAGCCGTGTCAAAAATAAATGAGAAATATGGTAATATAGCATCTCTCAACATTTATGATGAGTATTATAATATGTATGAGATAATAAAAGACACTCCCGAACCTGTGGAGCTCGCGAAAAACGCGATGATAAAGGCGGGAATTGAGCCTAAAATTATTTCCGTTCGCGGCGGAACCGACGGCTCTCATTTATCTTTTATGGGCTTGCCTTCTCCTAATATTTTTGCCGGCGGACATAATTTTCATGGGCCATATGAGTATCTGCCATTAAATTCCTTGCTGAAATCGGCTGAAGTAATAGTAAATATATGTTCAAAAAACGATTAATTCTTTACTACAGCAATTCCGGCAGAGATAAAAAAATTCATTTTATTCAACGCCAGCATTCTTCGCGATGCTGTTTTAGTGAAAGGCGTTTTATAATCAAATCGCTTGAAAAAGAGCAAAAGTGATTTTTAGCCGCCGAACTTGTTCGTTTTTTAAGTGATTTTACTATACTCTTTAACCGGCGGAGTAAGTTTAAGCAGGAATACTTATTCTTGTATTGAGGGGAAGTGCAAGCCAGATTACAAAGGCGAGTGGCAAAACAAAGCTTTTCGGCCAGCCTCAATCTAAATATAAAGGCGAAAACTCAAAGAAATATTGAATAAGATATTTTTTTCTTTCCTCTGTTTATTCTGGAATTGTTGTAAATTTTTCAAAATCTTCCTTGAGGAAACACCGTATCATTCAAAATAAAAATAATTTTAGCAAGAGCGTGCGAAAAAATTTAGCGTAAGTGTGGGATTTTCAATCCCACTTGAAGCGTATTTTTTCGTAAAATTATTTTTATTTCATATTTGCGCGGTGCTTTCTTGAATAAAAATTTGAAATAAGCTCATAATAGAAATATGTTCAAAGGATTTTTATTATGTGGAGCTATAGGATGGATAATGGAGGTTGTCTGGACTGGAGTATGGTCGTTGATAAACGGCAATATGCGAATGATGTCTACGACCTCCCTTATAATGTTTCCGATATATGGGGCGATAATTCTTTTAAAACCCCTTTATGAATTAATGTTTGATTTACCCATTTTTTTAAGAGGGGGGATATATGTAATATTTATATTTATCGCTGAGTACTTTTTCGGGGTAATTTTGACGAAAGCCGGAATATGCCCATGGAATTACAGCGACGCGAGATTTAACGTAAATGGGCTTATCAGACTTGACTACGCTCCGGCGTGGTTTGCCGCTGGATTGATATTTGAGGCGCTTGTGTTCACGAGAGCGTGAGAAAGACTTTTTCTTGTGTTTATAGTCAATTTCGCTCTTTTTATAGTCAAATCACTTGAAAAGGAACAAAAGGAGACGAGATAAAAATTGTTTTTACAAGGAAGAGGCTGGTCGTAAAGCTTCGCTTTACTG
>CANOGI010000263.1 GCA_947565475.1 uncultured Eubacteriaceae bacterium | reverse complement strand
TTCGGCTGTTAACCGAAGGGTCGTAGGTTCGAATCCTACTCGGGGAGTTTTTTACGGCTCGTTGGTCAAGCGGTTAAGACACGGCCCTTTCACGGCTGTAACAGGGGTTCGATTCCCCTACGAGTCATTTGACTTTTAAATAAGGCGCTGTAGCCAAGAGGCTAAGGCATGGGACTGCAACTCCCCGATCCCCGGTTCAAATCCGGGCAGCGCCTTTACAATAAATCCGGCCCGTTGGTCAAGCGGTTAAGACGTGGCCCTCTCACGGCTAAAACAGGGGTTCGATTCCCCTACGGGTCATTTTACGGCACATTTACAATTATTTTGTAGGTGTGCCGTATTTTATTGATATAAACAACTTTACCAGTTGGTTTAATATTGTTCCATTAACTATAAATTTTTGTCGAACTCACGTTAATATAAAGATATAAAAGTGTATCGATTAGATTCGGTACGCTTTTTTTTATGAGATTTTATCTGATTTTTGATTATATAAAGATTAAAAAAATTTTTTGTTTTTTTGACTTTTTTCTTTTTTAAATCGTCTAATATTTAGTAAGGCCTTACAAAAATAAGAAAGGAGAGTAAATATTGCGGAAACTGTTTGAACAGGAATATGTAAAAATTGAGAAATCCTTGTTTTTAGTCGCTATAGGTTATCTGCGTAATACGGAGGACGCTAAGGACGCTGTTCAGGACGCTGTTATATGCGCTTATAGGTCTTTTGACAAACTAAAGCGCGAGGAATATTTTAAAACATGGCTTACAAGGATTGTAATAAATAAGTGCAAGGATTTTTTAAAGAGAAAAAAATATACAGCGGAACTTCAGGACAATTTGAATTCTTTTTATGACATACCTACAGAGGACTTTGAGATAATGGAGGCTATATGCAGGCTTGACAGTAAAACCGCCCTTTATATAACTCTGAGGTTTTATAATGACATGACTTATGAGGAAATGTCAAAGGTTTTAAAGCTTCCTGTATCGACCGTAAAATATAGGACATCCGGCGCTATTAAAAAGTTAAAAAAAATTATGGAGGGAGACGAAGTCTGATGAACTTAAATGAATTTGAGGAAAAAATCAAAGCCCATGGACAAAACGTAAGAAAATATATCGCTCCCCCCTTTGATATTGAAAGAGAGGAATTGAATGATATGAAAAAATCAAAAAAAATAATAACTTCTTTTTTACTTTCGGCGGCGCTTATATGCGCTCTCGCTGTAACCGTTTTCGCGGCGTATAACTATTTGACGGCGAAACAGATGGCGGAGGAATTGGATTATCACATTCTCGCTGAAAATTTTAATAATGACGCTCCATCTGAGATTATAACGGACGGAAAATATAAAACGGCTCTTTTAGGCATAACTTTCGGAAAAAATATAAGTGAGTTTGAGGATGTAATTCCTGATAGAACATATGTCGCCATAGCTATTGAGAAAACTGATGGAACGGATATGACATATGACGATGAGGTACTTGTGACTCCTCTTATAGAGGGACTCAAACCGTGGCAATATAATATTTATACAATGGACGGCGGGAGACAGTCAAAAATTATTGACGGCGTTCTTTATACTATTGTGGAGTTTGACAGTGTTGAGTATTTCGCCGACAGGCATATTTATCTCGCTGTGCTTGACCAGACATTTTACACAACAGAAGCGTATAATTATGATGAGAAGACGGGTTTTATTTCCGTAAATGAAAGCTATGACGGCACAAATATACTTTTTGATTTGAAAGTCGATAAGTCGAAAGCGAATCCTGAAAAAGCGGCGGAATATTTAGATAAAATTGACAAGAAAATAAACGGCGACGATGTATCCGGCGACGAGGAATCAGGAGAAAACGACGCCGACGTGGCTTACGACTTAGATGGAGAATCGAGAGAGAGCGACATCAATGTATCCTACGACTTAGATGTAGAATCGGGAAAAATCGATGTTGACGGTGAGAACGCTTATGAGGAGATTAAATACATCGAGATTTCAACGGATGAGAACAGTAATTTTGTGGTAAACGAAAGGTGAGAAACCTAAAGCCGTATATAAAGGGGGTATGAAAAATTTATTTTTTCATACCTCCTTTTGCGGAAAATGTACTCATTTCCCGCAAATTGTTTAGGGAAGGAACAAGCTATGTTTTTTCCGCATCAAAAACCGGCGCGAAAAAAAGTTCTCGTCCTAAGACGAGCAAAGCCCGTCTTGTGGATTTTAGTCTACGGCGTTACGTTTTTGAAGTTTTATAGTTAAATCACTTGAAAAGGAGCAAAAGAAGGCGAGATAAAAATTATTTTTGCAAGGAAGAGGCTGGTCGTAAAGCTTCGCTTTACTGCTCGCCCATGCGTCCTGGGAAGGAGAGCGTAGTCGAAAGCCTACGCCGACTGACGATGACGCTGCAAAAAGATTTTTTAGCCGCCGAACTTGTCCGGTTTTCAAGTGATTTGACTATATCAGCAAAATAAAATCTGAAAGAGTTTTTAACTTTCTTTCAGATAAATTTTATTTTTTCACAGCCCCCTTTTTTAAAGTAATGTGACTTTATAGTTAAACCACCTGAAAAATAAACAAGTTTGGCGGTTAAAAATCTTTTTGCTTATTTTCAAGTAATGTGACTAAACTTAAAGATTGTGGCGGGCGAATTTTTCTTTCCGCTGCATATTTGACCTAAAAACTTTAGAACGTGAAACGGCGTTTTGCCGTTATTTTTCATTAAATTTAAGTTATTTTAAAAATTTTTATAAAATTTGTGAACCTTTTAAGAGAATATATGCTCTTATATATGTAAACACTTAATAAAACAGTTGTTAAGTTTGAGACGGCTCAAAAAACAAGAGGGTTGTAGTGTTTATTGTAAAAAGCGCTTTTTACAGGTTTTATTTTACAATGATTCTGGTAAAGTTGAAAAGAATATTTTATTTATGTCAGTGCTTGTTCAATGAAAGGCGTTTTGACTATAAAGAGGATTGCGGGACAATCTGAAAAATTTTAGGGGAAATGATTTTTTTGTTTCCTATGCCAATATATATTATATTTACTTTTTTAACCTACAGAAGAAGTCGCCTGTTTCCTAAGCGGGGGTACTTACTCT
>CANOGI010000262.1 GCA_947565475.1 uncultured Eubacteriaceae bacterium | reverse complement strand
TCAAATATGATTTTAAACTGCCTAAAAATCTAAGAAATATATTTATAAGTATAGCTAAATATACCCTTGGAATATATTTGATTCATCCCGCTGTAATAAAAATTGTACCAGATGAAATAAGTTTTTTCTATAGTACTTTTAATCCTTTAATTTCTATTCCTTTGATAACTATAATAATTTATTTAATATCATTGCTATTAACTATATTTATAAAAAAAATACCTTTTAAAATTTTTAAGAAAATAATTTAAAGAGATTGTAACGGGAACAGAAAAATGGCAGATTTGTTTTAACGCAAGCAAGTCTGCCGTTTTTAGAGCGAGTATGTAGACTAAAATATGTATAAAAAATAATCTTGACAAAAAGGGGTAATTTAATGTAATCTTTTAAATATAGTTATTTTTAAGAGTAATATCGGTTTGATTTTTAAATTAGAATATATAAAGCACTGGTTTAATATTGAATAAAATATAGACGTAATAATATAAAAATTATTTTATTATATTTTAGCGCTAAAATAAGAGTTTTTGTCATTGGGGGTGTTTAATTGTGGAGGATAAAAATAACATATCTTATGATAATGAAAGTATTACATCACTTAAAGGCGCTGACAGAGTACGTTTAAGGCCTTCTGTTATTTTCGGCTCTGACGGACTTGAGGGGTGTCAGCACTCGGTGTTTGAAATACTCTCAAACTCTATTGATGAGGCGAGAGAAGGTTTTGGAAATAAAATTGAGGTTATCCGTCATAAAGATATGTCAATAACAGTTAGAGACTATGGCAGGGGAATACCCGTGGATTATAACCAGAAAGAGGAAAAGTATAACTGGGAGCTTCTTTTCTGCGAGTTATACGCCGGAGGGAAATATCTTAATAATTCAGGCACAAATTATGAATTTAGCCTTGGCCTTAACGGTCTCGGTCTTTGTTCTACTCAATACAGTTCTGAATTTATGGAAGTTATTGTTGTCAGAGATGGTTTTAGATACCATATTAATTTTGAGAAAGGTGAGAATGTCGGAGGGTTTATAAAAGAAAAAACCGATGATACGAGAACGGGAACTCATATTTATTGGAAGCCTGACAGGGAAGTTTTTACCGATATAAATATACCTCTTTCTTATTATAAAGATATTTTAAAAAGACAAGCTATAGTCAATAAAGGATTATTTTTTGAGATTTTTGACGAAGAAAGCGGAGAAACGTTTACATATTGCTATGAAAACGGAATCAAGGATTATATTAATGAGATTATTGGAGAAAATAGTCTTACTGATATTCAGTATTATGAAAATGAGACAAAAGGCCGTGACAGAGAGGACAAACCTGAATATAAACTTAAATTTGAAATCGCTTTTTGCTTTGCCAATGAAAAAAACATTGTTGAATATTATCATAATTCAAGTTATCTTGAATATGGAGGTTCTCCAGACAAAGCTGTTAGGTCAGCATTTGTTTACGCCGTTGACAATTATTTAAAAAGTAACGATATTTATAAAAAAGACGAGAAAAAAATAATTTATTCCGATATTGAGGATAGTCTCGTTCTTATTATAAATTCTTTTTCAACCGTTACAAGCTATGAAAATCAAACTAAAAAATCAATTACCAATAAATTTATTCAAGAAGCGATTACGGATTACCTTAAAAAACAACTTGAGATTTATTTTATTGAGAATAAATCTGAAGCAGAGAAAATAGCGAATCAAGTTATTGTAAATAAAAGAAGCAGAGAAACCGCGGAGAAAACACGAATTAATATTAAAAAGAAACTTACTGGTAATTTGGATATGAACAACCGTGTTGAGAAATTTGTAAATTGCCGGACAAAAGACGTTACAAGGCGCGAATTGTACATTGTGGAAGGAGATTCAGCTCTCGGATCGTGTATGATGGGAAGAGACGCTGAGTTTCAGGGGATTATGCCTATAAGAGGTAAAATTCTTAACTGCCTTAAAGCAAATTACGAAAAAATTTTTAAAAGTGATATTATTATTGATTTATTAAGGGTTATCGGCTGTGGAGTTGAGATAAAATCAAAACATAATAAAGACCTTAATTCTTTTGATATTTCCCAACTTAAATGGAGTAAAATTATTATATGCACAGACGCGGATGTCGATGGGTTTCAAATAAGAGCCTTACTGCTTACTATGATTTATTGCCTCGCTCCGACATTAATAAGAGAAAAAAAGGTTTTTATCGCTGAATCGCCTTTATATGAGATAAATAGCTGTAAAAAAACATATTTTGTTTACTCTGAAAAAGAAAAAGCCGACGTTCTTAAAAAAATCAAAGGCAAATATGATATTCAACGCTCTAAAGGTCTTGGAGAGAACGAGCCGGAAATGATGTGGCAGACAACAATGAATCCTGAGACAAGAAAGCTTGTTCTTGTTATGCCTGAGGATGTTGAGAAAACTCAGCGTATGTTTGATTTGCTTCTTGGAGATAATTTGCAGGGGAGAAAAGATTTTATTGAAAAATTTGGATACAAATATATTGATTTAAGTGAAATGAGTTAAGGAGTAAATTTTATGGCCGATGAAAAAAATATTATTGAACAAAATATAACAGATACTCTTGAGCTGAATTATATGCCATATACGATGAGCGTTATTGTTTCAAGGGCGATTCCTGAAATTGACGGATTTAAACCCGCTCACAGAAAGCTTCTGTATACTATGTATAAAATGGGTCTTCTTAATTCCTCAAGAACAAAATCCACAAATGTCGTCGGACAAACAATGAAACTTAATCCTCATGGTGACAGCGCCATTTATGAAACTCTGGTCAGACTTACAAGGGGAAATGACGCTCTTTTACATCCATTTATTGATTCAAAGGGAAATTTTGGAAAGCAATATTCAAGAGATATGGCATATGCGGCGTCAAGATATACAGAGGTAAGACTTGATGGGATTTGTAATGAGGTTTTTAAAAATATTGATAAAGATACGGTTGATTTTATTGATAATTATGACGGTTCTTTGAAAGAGCCTATATTATTTCCAACAACTTTTCCCAATATTCTTGTGACCTCAAATCTGGGCATCGCTGTAGGTATGGCAAGCTCTTTATGTGGTTTTAATTTAAAAGAGGTG
>CANOGI010000261.1 GCA_947565475.1 uncultured Eubacteriaceae bacterium | reverse complement strand
ATAAGTATAAATTATTTTTATGGTACATCATTTGTTAAAAATATTTATAATAGATTTTTATATTTGAAAAATTATCCTGAAAAGGAGAAAATTATACAATATACTTTTAATTTTATAAAAGAATTATTTTTATCGGTTAAACCTAAAAAATTTAAAGCTGACTTACTTGTTGGATTTGACGATCCATCAAGTACGGGAAAATTTATTGGATTTATGGCGATTATTTCTGAGCTTTTACCTTTTTCGGTTTGTTTTTTCGGTGACTTTGAAAATGAGGTTTTTCAAGGCAATGTGGAGATGAAAGGAAAAACAAATATACTTAAAATCTGTATTCCTACTTTAAAATATATATTTAAAGCACCTGTTTGGAGATTAATTAAAAACAGAAAGGGTTGAATTTTATGGGTGACACTTTTAATTCAAATTTAGATTCTTTATTTTCTAAAATGGAAAATTTTATTTCAACAAAAACTGTTGTGGGAGAGCCTATTACAGTTGGGGACATTACAATGCTTCCTCTTATTGATGTTTCTTTTGGTGTTGGGGCAGGTGCCTCAGGCAACAAGGGAGAAAAAGACAGCAAAGGTAAAAACTTAGGTGGTCTTGGTGCTAAAATTGCTCCATCAGCTATTTTGGTAATTCAAAATGGAACAGTTCAACTTGTAAATGTTAGAAACACAGGAAGTGTTGATAAATTACTTAATATGGTTCCAGGGATTCTTTCTAAATTTAATTTAAAAACTGGTTTTACCGCTGAAAAAGAAAAATCGGCTAATGATAATAATATGGAAGAGAATCCCTTATAATATCTTGGAGGATTTTTATATATGGAAGATTTATATGTTGAACAAATTGTCGAGAAAGAGGAAACAAAAAAGGATAGAGTTAAAAAATTTATTATTGTGATTATCGCTTGCGCGGTTTCTATGGTTTTATCAATTCCTCAGCTTTTTGGAGGACCAATAAACGCTTCTCCGCTTATTATTGTTGTGGCGATTATAGCGAATTATTTTTTTAAAAAGCTTAATATTGAGTATGAGTATTTATATACTAATGGAGTATTAGACATTGATTGTATATATAACAAGTCAAAAAGAAAAAATATTTTTTCCGCTCAAGTTTCAGAGTTTATTGTTATGGCTCATATTGATGATACAGAACATTTATCAGGTTATTCCGCCTTGCCTATTAAAGATTTTTCGAGCGGGGAGGTATATGGAAATACTTATATGTTTATAACTTATTATAATAAAGAGAAAATTAAAGTTATTATTGAACCTAACGAGAAACTTCTTAAAGGTATGCTTATGTATATGACACCTAAAAAATTATTTGTAAGAAAATAATTTTGTTAATACATATAATTTTTATGATTGTGATATTTTTATAAATAAAATTTATATTTACATATTTTGTAACGTTTAGATATAAGTTTTACATAAATTTATTTTGGAGGTTTTTTATGAAACACGAACTTATTATTGTATTGGATTTTGGAGGGCAGTATAATCAACTTATCGCGAGGCGTGTGCGAGATTTAAATGTTTACTGCGAGGTTTTATCTTATGATACACCTATAGAGAAAATAAAAAGTAAACAACCCAAAGGTATTATTTTTACAGGCGGACCAAGTGTTGTTACAGAAGATGATGCTCCAGTTGTTGAAAGAGAAATTTTTGAACTTGGCGTTCCTGTATTGGGAATATGTTATGGTTGTCAGCTTATGGGATATTTAATGGGTGGACAAGTTGGAAAGGCTGACCAAAAGGAGTATGGAAAGGCTGAATTGACGGTTAATACAGATAATATGTTGTTTGATGGTATTAAAAAAGATAGTATTTGTTGGATGAGTCATACTTATTTTGTTACAAAAGCTCCTGATGATTTTGAGGTTATCGGAACTACAAAAACTTGTCCTACAGCGGCTTTTTGTAATAAAGAAAAAAGTTTATACGGTGTGCAATTTCATCCAGAGGTAGTACATACTGAGGAGGGTAATAAAATTCTTGATAACTTCCTTTACAAGGTGTGTAAATGTAAAGGTGATTGGATTATGACCGATATCGCTAATGAGATGGTTAAATCTGTTAAAGAAAAAATAGGTGATAAAAAAGTTCTCTGTGCTTTGTCTGGCGGAGTTGATTCTTCTGTCGCTGCGGTAATAGTACATAAAGCTGTTGGAAAACAACTTACTTGTGTTTTTGTAGATCACGGTTTGTTAAGGCTTAACGAGGGTGATGAGGTTGAGGAAATATTTAGAAAGCAGTATGATATGAACCTTATTCGTGTTAACGCGGAGGATCGATTTTTGGGAAAACTTGAGGGGATTTCTGACCCAGAAACTAAAAGAAAAATTATTGGAGAAGAATTTATTCGCGTATTTGAGGAAGAAGCAAAAAAAATTGGACATGTTGATTATCTTGTTCAAGGTACTATTTATCCTGATGTTATTGAAAGTGGTACTAAAAACTCGGCGGTTATTAAAAGCCATCATAATGTCGGCGGACTTCCTGATGTTGTTGATTTTGAGGAAATAGTTGAGCCATTAAGAGATTTATTTAAAGATGAGGTTCGTAAGGTTGGTACAGCTCTTGGTATTCCGGACTTTCTTGTTCACAGACAACCGTTTCCCGGTCCAGGACTAGCTATTAGAATTATTGGTGATATTACAAAAGAAAAGCTTGATATTTTAAGGCAAACGGATTTTGTCTTTAGAGATGAAATCGCTAAGGCTGGATTGGATAGGGAAATATGGCAGTATTTTACTGTTCTCACAGGATTGAGAAGTGTTGGAGTACAAGGTGATGAAAGAACTTATAGTTATACTGTCGCGTTAAGGGCTGTTACCAGTCTTGATGCTATGACTGCAGATTGGGCCAGAATTCCTTATGATGTTTTGGAAAAAATTAGCGTTAGAATGGTTAATGAGGTACATGGTGTTAATAGAGTTGTTTATGATGTAACGAGTAAACCCCCTGCAACAATTGAGTTTGAGTGATGAAATGAGCTTTAAGAAGCTAGTGTTTATACGGATTGCAAGCAAATTTGTTTAGGCATTGGCAACGATTTGGCAACATTTATAACATCACGCACTAAATAATTACATCATT
>CANOGI010000260.1 GCA_947565475.1 uncultured Eubacteriaceae bacterium | reverse complement strand
ATTATGAAGAGCGCTGACCCTCAGAAAATTACTGATATTATAAAATCGGGTAATAATCCCGTTTCTGACAGCATTGAAAAATTTCTGAAAAATATTAAGAAAAATAACAAAACTAATGATAATAACATTAATTTTGAGAGAGAAACCGTTAAAAATATAATGGAGCAAATAAAACAAATGAGCAATTCTCCCTCGAATGTTATTTCATGGCTTAATAAAAATAATATTCCTGTTACTATGACTAATTTTGGTGTCGCTTCGGGAATTATTAAAAATCCTTTTAAACAGGGGAAAGACCTTGAAAAGTTTGAGAGAGACTCAAAAGAGAGTAAAATTACTTTTGGAAATAAAATTTCCTCAACAGAACTTGAGGCTCTTAAAAACGGGAAAAAGCCCGACGAGGTTGTAAACGAGCTTATTGAGGAGGTTGACGGAGCTTTAGAGGCTATTGTTGGGGAGGGAGCCTCTGATGAAATTGATTTATTGCTTAAACAGGCGTCAAATATAAAAAAATCTCTCTCTGTTCAAAATCAGGTTAATAAAAGCGACAGCGGATATTTCCAGCTTCCTGTGCGAATGAGTGAGGGAAATATTATCAATCTTAATATGTATGTCGCTGAAAACGCCTCGAGTGAGTTAAACAAGACTTTTATGTCATTTGAGACCGAAAATTTAGGAGTTGTTCAGGTATATATGACTATAAATGAGAAGAATATCTCACTTGAAATTAATTCTGAATATGGTGACGGAGTGAAAGCGCTTTCCGAATATGGAAACGAGTTTATAAAGATGCTTTCTGGTTTGGATTTTGAGATACAAAGCGTTAAATTTGGCGAGGAAAAACCAAAAAATATCGCTGATGAGAAAGTTTTTGAAAAAAATTCTCAAAAAAACGTTAAGATTTTTAATAATTTGTACGAAATAATAGTATAAGGATTTGGTGAGAAAAACATGGATGTTAAAAAGGAGCAAAAGTCTGATGATGATTTCAAAAACAAAGAATATTATGAAGTTATTTCAAAAATATTGACTTTTGTTGATAAAGTAGATAAAATAAAAAATAAAAAAAAGAAAGGTGATTTAAAATGATAATCAATCACAATATTCCAGCGTTAGTAACAAACAATTCTTTAAACAAAGCAAACTCAAGAACTGACAAATCCTCAAAGAGATTGTCAACAGGCAAACGTATTAACTCAGCGGCTGACGACGCGGCTGGTCTCGCGATTTCCAATAAAATGAAAACTCAGGTAAAAGGTCTTAAAATGGCGGACAGAAACTGTAATGACGCTATAAGTCTTATTCAGACTGCTGAGGGTGGTTTGTCAGAGGTTCAAAATATGCTTCAGAGAATGAGAGAGCTTGCTATCCAGGGAGCTAATGATACTTTAACCACTTCAGACCGTCAGAAAATTCAAGACGAGTGTGACCAGCTTATTGATGAGATTACAGATACATCAAAGAAAATTCAGTTTAATACAAAAACTCTTATTGACGGTAAATATGATACGTTTACTTTCCAGGTTGGTCCAAACTCAGGTCTTACTCTTACTGTTGACATGGAAGAGATTACTCCTTATAAAATTGGAGCTTATACAGATGAGAAAGGTACTTTTACAAGTTTAAGCCAGTTAAAGAGCAAACCTACATCAGCTGTTAAAATTGGTATTGAGACAAATGTTCCTGAGGTTGTTACAAAGAATGCCGCTACAGGCGCGACTAAAGTGACTAAACGTATTAATTTCGCTGAGGTGGCTTCTACTGGTAAAAATGTAACTGTTACTACATATGATAAAGGTACCACAACAACTCCTAAAGACAGTAAAATTACTGAAACAGGAATATATTTAGTAAAAGACGGAAAATTATATGATGCTGACGGAAATGATGTAACTTCAGATTTTATTGTACGCGCTATTCCAGGTGATGACACGAGCGCTAACGTTGGATTTGATGTAAGTAGTTACGCTTCTCCTTCTTTGATTACGGTTACATCAACTACAAATGAGTCGGGAGCGACTATTTATAAAGAAACAGTTACATCATTAACAGAAACTACTCCTGATCCAGCGCTTTCAACCCCTGGCGCTATAGCTCAGAATCCTCAGACTCATACTATAAGTACAAACGACAAAGATCCTGTTCAGAAAGCACTTTCTGATGATAAAACTAAATTAATAATAACAGATACAACAGGCACAGGCGGATTTACAACAGTTGAAAGCTGCGCTTATACAGCTCTCTTAGTTTGTGACGGCGCTATTGATGACGTTTCAGAGCTTCGCTCAAGACTTGGCGCTGTTCAGAACAGACTTGAGTATACAAGTTCCTCATTAGGAGTAGCTTCTGAAAATGCTGAAACAGCTTTATCACGTGTTGAAGATACTGATATGGCGGCAGAAATGACAGAATATACTAAAAACAATGTTATTGTTCAGGCTGGTATTTCAATGCTTGGTCAGGCAAATCAAAGACCAAATCAACTTCTTTCTTTACTTCAGTAATTTAATTAATTAAGTTAAATCCTCCGCCTATCAGGCGGAGGGTTCTTTAACTTATATCGATGTAAAAAAGCGCTTTAATAGAAGCTCTCTATGCTTTTTAGGCGATATGTTTTTTGTTGTAGGTAAAGTATAAAGTTTTTTTGTTTATTGCCGTTTAAAAAGAAAGAGGTTATATCAATCTATTTAGTCTATGATGATATTTTTTTGACTTCTTTAAAACTTATGGGGCGTTTGAATATTTTAGACGTCCCTATTTGATTTTTAAGGAATAATCTTATAATATAAAGATTTATGTTTGCAATATTATATATGTTTCAGTGGCTGTCTTAAAACGAAAGTATACATAAAAAACTATAAAAAGTAAAATAATTTGAGATATGTTTGTCTTATTTTTCATAATTTTTTTGTATATTTTCACTTTATAAAAATACAAACACTTATTATTGTCAAAAATTTATGAAACTTTAACAATAGGTGTGGGGTTTTAAGAGAGTCTATAGGCGGTCAACAGTAAAATTTATTAAAAAGGAATGATTTTATGGAAAAATTAACAACTGAGGATTATGTCGCTAAAATAGCGAACGCCACTCCTTTGCAGCTTGTTATTATAACTTATGAGCTTATTCTAAAG
>CANOGI010000259.1 GCA_947565475.1 uncultured Eubacteriaceae bacterium | reverse complement strand
TCCGTTTTCACTTTTGGTTATTATTGACATTTACACGGTTTAATATTCAGCCTCTTTTGCAAATATGATTTTCGACATTTGAATTGTCGAATACTATAGAAATAATCTTCATAGTATTATTAAATATTTGCCTTAGCTGTATCAACAAGTTTAGCAAAAGCTGGAGCGTCATTAACAGCCAACTCAGCAAGCATTTTTCTATTAATGTTAATACCGGCAACTTTAAGACCATTCATAAATTTACTATAAGATAAACCATTAATCCTCGCTGCGGCATTAATTCTTACAATCCAAAGTTTTCTATATTCTCTCTTAGTTTGTTTTCTTCCCGCAAAAGCATGAGCCATAGCTTTCATCACAGATTGTTTAGCTACTCTATACTGTTTACTTCTCGCTCCTCTAAAGCCTTTCGCCATTTTTAATACTTTTTTATGTTTTTTACGTGCACTTAAAGCGCCTTTAACTCTTGCCATTTTAAAGTCCTCCTTAATTAACTAAATGTATGGTAATACTTTTTTCATTTGTTTTAAATTTGTTGAATCCACAAGGTCGGATTTCCTTAAATTTCTTTTTCTTTTAGGACTCTTTTTTGTTAAAATATGTTGTTTATTCGCTTTAGTTCTCTTTAACTTTCCTGTACCTGTAACGCTTACACGTTTTGAAACAGCTTTTCTTGTTTTTAATTTAGGCATTTGGTATTTCCTCCTTAGATTAAATTTTAAGCCTTTGGGGCGAGAAACATCGCCATTATACGAGCATCCATTTTGGGAGCTTTTTCCACTGAACCATATTCTGAAACCTTTTCTGCAAAATCATTCATTATTCCAACCGCTACATCGGTTCTGGCAAGCTCACGCCCACGAAAACGAATGCTTATTTTCACTTTATTTCCATCTTTAAGAAACTCTATCGCTTTTTTGACTTTTACTTCAATATCATGTGTGTCAATATTGGGGGATAGACGCAATTCTTTAATTGAAATTGTCTTTTGTTTCTTCCTGGCTTCTTTTTCTTTTTTAGCAAGATCAAATTTGTATTTGCTATAATCCATAATCTTACAAACAGGGGGTTTTGCGTTGGGAGAAATTTTTACAAGGTCAAGGCGTTGTTCGTCCGCTATTTTCTGAGCCTCCCTTGCAGAAATAATTCCTATTTGTTCTCCTTGATTGCCTATTAAGCGGATTTCTTTATCCCTAATTTGTTCATTAATCATTAACTCGGTAATTGCGAGCACCTCCTAAAAATAAAAAAAGCGACATAAGCCGCTCTATTCTCATAAATTGACACAACAACAGGACAAACCTTGCCATGAAACAAAATAAATGACCTCAAAGCGTATGCCGTAAGGTGAGAAATAAGCTTCTTCTTTACAAAAAGATAATACCACAATAAAAATATTTTGTCAATAGTTTTTTTACATTTTTTATCAAGATTGCGTAAACGCTTGTAATTTAGCTTACTTCTAAAATTATACATGTTTTATAAAGTTAGGTTTTACACATAAATTGCAAAAAATTTTTTACGGGTTTAAAATATTCAAACCCTATTTTAAAATTATTTTAATGAAATGCTCATTAATTAAAACTATTTCTTACTTTTTTATCGAACTCACATTATAGAATTGACAGAACAATTTTTAGCGAGAAGACCATATTTCGCTATATTCGCGTCGTCGCTTACTGTATATTGCATAGTGGGCATATTTCCAGAGGTTTTAGAGGTTACCGCCGCTGTTATTCTGTTTCTCATATTTTCAATATGGTATCCTATTCCATGCGCTTTTTTATCGGTAATATCAAATTCGCCCACATCATACGCGGATTTAAAAATATAGGATATTGGGATATCTTCCAGCTTAAAAACGTAAATTTTTTTACCTCGGAGTTCATAATAATATTTTTTTCATCATTATCCTGCTGTATTTTTATCAGCTCTTTTATTATCTCATTCACATTTTTTATATAAACGCCGTTAATTTTCGCGGGCATATCGCATACGCTCCCGCAGGTTATTCCAACCCTTAAAAAAAGCTTTTTTATACATTCAGAAACGCTTTTGTTCTTAAATTGAATAACAATATCATTTTTGTTGATATAAAATCCATAATCAAAAGCTTTAACACTTCTTTTGTGAAAACTTCTCTCAATGTTTACGGCAACAGTTCTTATCATTTTACCATTATCATTAAAAATCTAAATATAGTAAAATCACTAAAAAAGACTTACAGAAAGTACAGTAGTTCTTTGAGTTGAAAAGCAGCAGTAAGTGCATCATCAAAAGAAGTAAAATTGGGCGAAATTTCACGTAAAGTGTTTTTTAACCAATTCCCAAAATGCTCAATAGGATTTAGGTCGGGAGAATATGGTGGAAGAAAAATCACAAAGCAATTATGTTTTTCAGCAAGACAATACAACTTTTCTTTTCGATGAAAAGAAGTATTATCCACGAAACTGTTATAATAGGACTAAGCAGAAAAACCTTAGAGTTTTAAGGGCTTTGCTTAGTCCATTTTTACGATAATATAACCAAAGCAGATATATAATATAATAAAATCGTTTTTAAGGGGAGAAAAATGTTACAATTCTACATTTTTAAAATTATGAGAAATTTATATTATAAAAAGCTAAGGAGCAATCTTATAAAGTGGATTGTTCCTTTTTTGTTAATAAAAATAAAGGGAGGAAAAATCAATGATAAAAAAATAATATATGACCCTATAATTATTCCAAATATGGAGAATGAACTTGATTTAGATGAGATAGGATTACTTGCCTCTATGATTAACAACGCTGAAGCCGATTATAAAGACACGCATACTTTATCAGTTATTAGATGCACCAAAAAAAGAAATTGAGACAGCGGCGGAAAAACTTGTAAAAAAAAGGATACTTAAAAATTGTTAATGGTGTCTATGCAGTAAATAAATTCAAAATTAAAGATATGCTATTGATTGAGCCAAATAAAAACAGGGAGGGATAATTATGCCAAAGATAGTGAGAGTTGGAGAATTTAAAGATTATACGCTTATTGAAAACGCCTGCCTTCGTGACGAGGCTCTTGATATTGCTGAAAGAGGGTTGCTTGTAACTATGCTCTCTCTGCCTGATAGCTGGGATTTTAACGGCGTAGGACTTTCGTCAATACTTCCCTGCGGAAAATCAAA
>CANOGI010000258.1 GCA_947565475.1 uncultured Eubacteriaceae bacterium | reverse complement strand
CTCCTGTAGAAACCCCGCCTTTTCGTGTGGAGAAACAATGAGATACAATACCTGTATTATCAAATTTCTCAAAAGTAAAATAAATCAAATCACCTTTTACATTCTTAACCATAAAAATCAATTCCAATCCCAAAAAGCATTTTCAATATAATTAACAGTGTCATAACAAATCTCAATAACGTCAAACCTAAAATCCATATTCTGTATATTATTTTCAGAAATAAAATTATAAGCGGTCTTAATAATATTTTTTTGTTTATTTTTCCCAACCGCTTCTCTCGGATACCCATACTCTATATTTCGTCTAAATTTTACTTCAATAAAAACAATATATTCTTTATCTTTAGCGATAATATCAATTTCCCCAAAAAGGGTTCTGTAGTTTAGAGCGATAATTTCAATTTCTCTGCTTTCTAAATACTTCACAGCAATTTTCTCACCAATACGCCCTTTTTCATAATTATTTTTTGCCGGCACGATGTTTAATCTCCTCATACCTATCAATATTACTTATAAAAGCCAAAACCTGAGCCACCACCTCATAAAGCTCAGGAGGAATATTCTCTCCCAAATCAAGCCGCGTGAGCTCCTCTGTAAGACTGGCGTCCTCATAAACCGGAATATCAGCCTTTTCACCGTGCTCAAGAATTTTTTGAGCGACATAACCTTTTCCTTTCGCGATAACCCTTGGAGAAACGTCTTTCTCAGCGTTATATGAAAGAGCGACAGCCTTTTGCTTAGGATTAATATTCTTTTTGTTTTCAGCCATATAATCACACCCTCATATCAAAAGAATACCTTCGGTTTGAATCTTTTTTACCATTTCCGCCATTTTTACTTTTTATAACATTAAAAGTCTCATCTTTTTCCTTATAATCAACATTTGTTATTCTAAACCCATAATTTCCAAGCATATTTGATAATTCATTTATATTTTTTTTAATAAGACTGAATGTTTCTTTTCTCTCACATCTAAATTGGAACGCAAGATTTCTATTTGTTTTTTCAATAAAAGCGTCAATTTTCCCTACAAAAAAATAATCAAGAGCCAGTAAAACAGATGCTTTTTGTGAAAAATTTTTATTGTTTTTCGAGTTTTTAAAAATATGTAACTCGCATTCTCCTTCTCTCCCATTAACATTAACGGGAATCTGAACATATTGTTTATAATTGTCAATTTCTTTCATAAAATTCAAATCGTTTCTTATATTGTCAAAACTTTGTTTTAAAGCGCCATTATGAATGTCTTCAGACACTTTTGATATAACCTCACTGCTTTTTGAGGAAATTTCAAATATTTTCTCAAATTTCTCCGAAAGATTTCTGTGTGACTTAAAATCATCCTCACTAAAAAACAGCTTTTCCCTTACAGCTTTCTGAATATTTTTAGAACTCAGATTATTTTTATTAATTTCAAGAATATCTAAAAGCTTGCTTTTCAACTCGCCGTCAGGCATTTTAGAAATTTTAGACGCGATAAAAGAGAATTCCGCTTTTAATCCCGTATGATTGTCAATAAGCCTGTTTAAAGTGTCAACTGAAACTTTTCCCGTTGGCATATCCTCTTTTAAAAGAAATAATACTTTTTCCAAAACGTTATTTTTACTAATATTTTCTTTTCCTAAAGTTCCGTTTAACCCAAAAACATCCGTGTCTTTGACAAAAGAGTTTTTCTCCGCTATATCTGTTATTAAACTATCTCCACTCTTATTAATATTTTCTTCATTAGCGTATTTAAAATACAAGGCGTCGGAAATAGTTTTTTTATCAACAGGCATGTTATTATCAATCAAAAATTTAACAAGCTCAATATTTTCTTTTGTAACAGGCATTTCAGCGTTATTCAAAAGCTCCTTTATAAAATTAGCTGTTCCTTCCTCCGTTTTTGAAATCTCAACAAATATTTGACCAGCGTTGCTTTCCTTAACAGTAAAAACCGCTTTCTCGCCAATTCTTAAATCAGGATTAATCAAAGATTTCGCGTTAATAACAATATTATTATCAAGCTGCAAAGTCACGGAATTCTGTTTAATATCAACAACCGTTCCACTAAAAATATCTCCTGACTTCATTTGCGCAAGTGTTTTGGACATATCAGAAACAGCCGCGTTATATTTACTTTCAACAATATTTCCCAAAAGACTGTCATTACTAATTTTCATACAATCAATCCCATCAAAAAACAAAATATCAAGTAAAATTTTTCGTAAAACTTTCTCGGTGAATAGGAGAAAGACCTTGACGCTTTATAGCCTCTATATGTTCTTTAGAGCCATAACCCTTATTTTTCTCAAAATAATATCCGTTATAAACCTCACCGTATTTTTCCATAAGTTCATCTCTCGTAACTTTAGCCACAATACTCGCGGCGGCGATACTAATACTTTTAGAGTCCCCTTTAATAATACCCTCCTGAGAAATATCTACATTTGGAATGGTAACAGCATCTACAAGAAGCTGTTTTGGAATAATTTTTAATTTTGAAATGGCAATTCTCATAGCCTCATATGTAGCCTGTAAAATATTTACCTCATCAATAACAGTATTTGACACCGTTCCTATTCCTATATCCAAAGCCTCCTCCTGTATCCTCAAAAACAATTCTTTTCTTCTTTTCTCAGACAATTTTTTAGAGTCATCAATCCCTATAATCCGGCATTTTCTCGGTAAAATAACAGCCGCCGCGGTAACAGGGCCCGCGAGCGGCCCCCTTCCGACTTCATCAATTCCGGCTATAAATTTTATACCTTTCTCATAATATTTTTCCTCATAATAAGAGAGGTTTTCAAGTCTTTTAATTTCATCTATAAATTTATAATATTTATTCCTATATTGCTCAACAATCTTCTGAACACTTTTTCTCTCATCATTTTTAAACCGTTCTAACTCATTAATAATATCGGCTGTCGGTATACCTTGTAGAAAACTTTTTATTTCATCAACTGTCTGGTTTATCATTATATATCCTCTTCCGCCTAAAACATTAAATTAACAGCTAAAAATGTATAAATTTTTAATTTCTTCATATATCGAGATTAAAAACATAAAAAATTAATAAATAATTTCGCTATTATTTTAATTATACACCAAAACACACCAAATTAAAAGTAAAAATTTTTAATTTTTAAATCACACTGTTATTTTCACATATAAAATTATAAATTTATCACAA
>CANOGI010000257.1 GCA_947565475.1 uncultured Eubacteriaceae bacterium | reverse complement strand
ATTTTTCAGTATAAGAAAAAAGCTTACGGTCATAGTAGGAGTCTATGACAAGAGGTTTTGACACAGCAATGGAAAATCTCAGCCAAAGCTGTAAAATTATAATTACGCGGTGTTTTCTTAAAATAACTTTTTATTAAATGGAGGGCAAGCTCTTATAATTTAATTATATCATAATAAGTTATTTATTCTATATGTAATATTTAGAAATAAATTTTTAAAAATGTAATTAAACAATATTTTTAGAGTTATTATATTTTTTGAAAGGATAGGTTTTTTGTGAACGCTTTAAACAAATATTTTAGGTACAGGCAAAATCTTATTGAACAATATATAAAAGGTGATATGACAAAAAGCGAGTATCTTATGGAAAACCTTAACGCGGTTTTGAGTTTAAAATCAGAGCCATTTAAAAAAATTGATTCTGTTGAGAAAGGTCTGTTTAATTATCAATATTTTAACGCTTTGGCTAAAGAAATTAAAATGAGGGCGACGAATTCTTTTGATGATGAAAAAGCTGATTATTATTACGAGAAAAAGGATAACGCTACTTTAAAAGTTATTGAGCTTTTAGACTATAAAGGTATTTTGGCTTATCCCATATATGTGAGAAGTAAAGCCCTTAAAGGCAAGCTTTTTGAGATTGTCCTTGAGAATTATAATATGATATTACACTCAACAAATGAACTGATTTTAAAAAGGCTGAAAGATATGGAGGTTTTCAGTGAAGAGATAAGAAAATCTGTTATTGATGGATATATAAATCAAAGATATTGATTTTTTTTAAATATGTGGTATAATTAAAATGATTATGTGACCCGGCAGGTTTTTCCTTATGGGAAACATTAAAATTTTTATCGTAATCGTACTGACTCATGAGGTATTTCCGAGTGGTAAGGCGGTTATTCGGAATTTTATCGGAGGGCTTTTTGTGGAAAATAAAATCGCTATGATTGGTATTATTATTGAGGAAACAAACCGAGCCGAAAAGGTTAATGGAATTCTTCATGAATACGGTGAGTATATAATCGGAAGGATGGGTATGCCTTACTCAAAAAGAAATATTTCAATTATAAGCGTTATTTTTGATGCGCCCAATGATATTATAAGTTCTGTTTCCGGTAAGCTTGGAATGCTCCCTGATGTCTATACAAAGGTTATGTACTATAAATCAAAATAACCTGCGGTGTGTTTGAAAATCTAAAATTTTTATTTTCAGACATATCTCTATGAAGGGAGAAATTTTTATGTATAACGTAAAATCAAAAAAGGCTGAAGAGTTTATTGATGACGCTGAAATTCAGGAAACTATTCGTTACGCCTGTCAGAATAAGAGCGATAAAGCTCTTGTTGATTCCATTATCAGAAAAGCTGAGGAATGTAAAGGGCTTTCTCACAGGGAAGCGGCCGTTTTACTCGAATGTGACCTTGAGGAAGAGAATCAAAGAATTTTTAAGCTCGCTAAAGAAATTAAACAAAAGTTTTATGGCAACAGAATTGTTATGTTCGCCCCATTATACCTTTCCAATTATTGTGTAAACGGCTGTGTTTATTGTCCATATCATTATAAAAACAAACATATAAGCAGAAAAAAACTTACCAGTGATGATATTGTAAAAGAAGTTACGGCGTTACAGGATATGGGGCATAAAAGACTTGCCATTGAGGCGGGGGAAGACCCTGTAAATAATCCTATTGAATATATACTCGACTGTATAAAAACTATTTATTCAATTAAACATAAAAACGGTGCTATAAGGCGAGTTAATGTTAATATTGCCGCTACTACAGTGGAAAATTATAAAAAGCTTAAAGACGCCGGAATAGGAACATATATTTTATTTCAGGAAACTTATAATAAAAAAGCGTATGAAACGTTACATCCGACGGGGCCTAAAAGCAATTACGCCTATCACACGGAAGCCATGGACAGAGCTATGGAAGGCGGAATAGACGATGTGGGAATAGGTGTTTTATTTGGTCTTAATATGTATAGATATGATTTTGTTGGAATTTTGATGCACGCCGAGCATTTGGAGGCTGCTATGGGGGTTGGACCTCATACTATAAGTGTTCCGAGAATACGACCGGCAGATGATATTAATCCAGACGATTTTACAAATGCCATTTCAGATGAGATTTTTGAGAAAATTGTGGCTGTTTTAAGAATTGCCGTTCCTTATACCGGAATGATTATTTCAACAAGAGAATCTCAAAAAACGAGAGAAAAAGTTCTTGATCTTGGAATTTCCCAAATAAGCGGAGGTTCAAGAACAAGCGTGGGAGGATATGCTGAAGAGGAAAAAGAAGAGGATAATTCCGCTCAGTTTGACGTTGAGGACAGGCGCGCTCTTGACGAGGTTGTTAATTGGCTTTTAGAGCTTGGCTACATACCAAGTTTTTGTACCGCTTGTTATAGAGAGGGAAGAACAGGAGACAGGTTTATGTCTCTTGTTAAAGCGGGTCAGATTGCCAACTGTTGTCTGCCAAACGCTCTTATGACTTTAAAAGAGTATCTTATGGATTATGCCTCGGAAGATACAAGAAAAAAGGGCGACGAAGTTATAAAAGCTGAAATTAATAAGATATTAAGCAATAAAGTGAAAAATATCGCTGTTAAAAATATTGAGGAAATTGAAAAAGGAAAAAGAGACTTTAGATTTTAGAATATTGTACATAAAAAGGGGCTTAATGCGATAGCCCCTTTTTGTGTACACGCGATTAAGAAAGAAATAAGCTGATGTAGAGAGGTTCTATTCAGAAATAAAGATTGTTTTTATTTAAAAGTATCTCTATTTTAACGTGAGTCTAATAAAAAATAATAGCAAAACGTAGTTTTGCGCAAAAGTTTGAGGAGTTTGAGGCAGGGTCTTATACGTACTAACTTAAATAGTGTGGGACGCTGTCCCATATTCTTTAAGCCTTTTCAAAGGTCTGTGCGAAACTTTATACGCAAAGCGTAGCTTTACTATTGGTCTTTATTGTAGAAAAATATTCCGTTAACTATAAATTTTCGTCGAACCAACGTTATTTTAAATAGAATCTATGTAGCGTTAATTATTCAGCGCTTTTTTTATAATATCGTGGGCGATGGGAATAGCGTTACTGCCGTTTCCGGCGTTTTCTAAAAGTACGGTCACAACGATTTTGGGGTCTTCCGACGGAGCGAAAGCCGTAAAC
>CANOGI010000256.1 GCA_947565475.1 uncultured Eubacteriaceae bacterium | reverse complement strand
AAAAAAGCAGCTTAAACTTTCAACTTTTTGTGTCCAAAGTATTGACATAGGTCCATTTTTTGTTTTTCTTTTCTATTGTTTCTTGTTGCTGCTTTAATGCTTTTATACGCTGTTTTTCTTTTTCTTTCAGTGCCTTTTTTTGTGATTTCAACAAGGTCATATTCCGGTTTTGCTTTTCTTTTATTTTTGCTTTGACCTTTTTGTCCTCTTGTTTTACCAAGAACACGCTTACCACCTCGCTTTTTGCCTTGCTGTATTATTTCTTTTTCTTCTTCTGCTATCATCTCCTGTATTGCCTGCCGATACTGCTCAACCTCAATAGGCAAGATATTTTTTTCTATATTTGTTTCATAACCTCTTTGATTTTTGCTGAAAAAAGCATAGAGTTTTATTTTTAAAAATGTTTCAAAATTGTAACCGTCTTTTTTAATAAAACCCAAGCAAAATGCCGGAATTGTGACAATCATTGTTGCGTAAGTCGCTAAATCAGAGTTTATGTTTCTTAATAAAAGAAATGTTGGTATACCGCATAATAAAGCAATTCCGCCGCATATAAGCTGTCTTATTGAAAGTCCGGCAATAATACTTTCTTTGTAATCCGCAATTTCTTCCGGCACTCGTACTTCTATTGACATTTTATCACCCCCTATTAGTAATTCCGGTAAATTAGAAAAAGATATTTTATTCAAAATTTTAGTGAAAGGCGTTTTGCTTTTTAAACGCCGATAACGTTAAGAAATATTGAATAAAATATTTTTTTCTTTCCTAATTTTTATTCTGGAATTACTTCAAACGGCATTCATAACTTGTTTTACAATTTTACCGCTTGAAAATACAGATACAGCCAAAGCCGCCGCATACAAAATATTTTGCAGCAAGAACGAATTAATAAATTCGCTGACATCTATTGATGAGTCGTATGCTCGCACAAATGTACTCATTAAAGCGTCGTAAATAAGAAAACAAGCTATAATTGCCGAACCCTGCAAACAAACTGCCGTAAAAGTTTTAAGATAGTTTATTGCGGTTTGTCTGAAATCCGGTGATACCAAAGTCGCAAGGGGAATAGGAGCAAACAACAGTAAAATCCACAATTCAAAAATTCTGAAAACAGTGGTTAAGCTGACAATTCCTTTTACTATGCTGACAAAAAGCCAGCATACGAAAACAACAATATATGTGAATATTTTGCTGAAAAAACTAAGGTCGTCAATACCCTCCGCAAGAGCCGTAATCTGTGACGCACTGACACCGACTCCAAAACTGTATTTTGCATTTGTGACCATGCTGTTTCCGATACTTGCCGCCGTAGATTCAATACCGCTAAGTATAGCCGGAATATGGCAGAATAAAAAAGCAAATACCGCAAATTTAATCATAATATTTGAGGGAAGTTTAAGACTTCCAATTCCTGTTTCCGTACTGTCCGAACGGTTTACCATAGCAACAAGTTCCATAAGCATAAACAAAGTTAAGAGTGCCGCACCAATGGCAAAAACGCTGTTTCTCATAAGATTTACTATTATTGAGTTTGTGCCTGAGTCAAATTGTGAAAGGGTTGTATTCAAAGACTGAGTAAAACCATCTTCAAGAGCAAGATTACAAAGGTCTGATAACATTGATTCCGTAAAAGTCATTTTTCAAACCTCCCAAATTAAGGCTATGCCGTAAAATTTGACATAGCCTTGATTTTTTATTACAGTTTATGCCATACTAAGGTCTAATGAACCAACAGCAACACCCGCCGCAATTATGATTGCACCGCCTACAAGGTTTTTACGAAGTCATTTATAAATTATAAAAAATACGATATAAACAGCAGTAGAAGTGGATTATCTAAGGAAACACCGCATAATTCAAAGTAAAAATAATTTTAGCGAGAGCGTGCGAAAAAATTGAGCGGAAGTGTGGGATTTTTAATCCCACTTGGAGCGTATTTTTTCGTAAAATTATTTTTATTTACTATTTCTGCGGTGTTTCCCTAACAAAAATAGAAATATAAATCTTTATTTTACCGATACTTGAAAATAGCAAGAAATTATGATAATATAAAAATAACAAAGGCGGTGGCAGCTTGACAGCAAAAAATACAAGAATTTCTAAAGAGAAAAAAGCGGAATACAAGAAAAAGATACAAGAATTTTGCCTTATGGACGATACATTTATGTCAAAAGTATTTGAAGATAAAAAATGTACTGAGGAACTGCTCCGAATTATTATTGCAAAAGATGATTTAAAAGTAAAATCAGTTAAAACTCAATATGTTATAGACAATTTACAAGGACACTCGATAAGGCTTGATATTTGTGCAGCTGACAGCAAAGGCAAAATATATGATATTGAAATTCAGAATGATAACAGCGGTACTGTTCCTAAAAGAGCAAGATATAACAGCAGCATTATAGACGCAAACGAACTTGAAAAAGGTGAAGATTATGAAAAACTGCCCGAAACTTATATAATTTTCATCACGAAGAACGATATTTTAGGTGGAGATAAGCTGATATATTATATTGACAGAACTATAAAAGAAATGAGGAACTGTTATTTCGGCGATGAAGCACATATCACATACATATACTCTCAAAAGAAAAGCAGAACAGAGCTTGGAAAACTTATGCACGATTTTTACTGTAAAAATGCTGATGAGATGTATAATAAAACACTTGCAAAAAGGGTAAAACATTTTAAAGAGGATAGTAAAGGAGTGAATGAAATGTGTGCTATTATTGATGAATTAAAAAAAGAGGCTATTATTGAAACAAAATTGGAAGATATAAAAAAAATAATGGTAATTTACAATGTAACAGCAAAAAAAGCTATGAAAGACTTGGATATATCCGAAGAAGATTATCCTATGTATTTGAAATTATTAGATTCAATAAAATAATCATAAAATTAAACTGCAAAACTTTTGGGTTTGTCAAAAAAAATTTATAACTTATACATTTTTCTTGACAAACCCTTTAAAATATTTTCAGTGCATACTTTTTCTCTGATTATAACAAAAAAAATTAATATTTCTTTTTAACGGATTTTAATACAAGAACAACATCTTTTGCGGCATTATTTTTTGCAGGAACAGCCTTAAAAAAGTTTTTATCGGTAGTTCCTGCATAGCTATAAATTCCTGTTGACGGAGAAAACCAATAAATTTCCATTTCCCCAAATTTGCCAATATCTATT
>CANOGI010000255.1 GCA_947565475.1 uncultured Eubacteriaceae bacterium | reverse complement strand
GTGCAAGACAGGTACTATAGGTATTCCTGAGTTTGGGACTAAATTTACAAGACAGATGCTTTTAGACACAAATCCACATACATTTTCAGAGCTTGTGCGTATTTCCGGAATTTCTCATGGTACGGATGTATGGGTGGGAAACGCTCAAGACCTTATTAAAAGCGATACGGCGACCCTTAAAGAAGTTATCGCAACGCGAGATGATATTATGACGTATCTTATAAATAAAGGCGTCGAGAACAAGATGGCTTTTATGATTATGGAAAAGGTTCGTAAGGGAAAAGGTCTTACGGAGGAATTTGAGGCGGCTATGAGAGAGGCCAATGTCCCGGAATGGTATATTGACTCTTGTAAAAAAATTAAGTATATGTTTCCGAAAGGGCATGCCGTCGCTTATGTTACCAATTCTTTCAGAATAGGTTATTTTAAGGTACATTTTCCCTATGCTTTTTACGCCGCCAGTTTTTCCGTTAAGTCGGAGGATTTTGATTATATAATAATGTGCAACGGAGCCGAAAGAGTTAGGGAAAATATGGAGCGGATAGCCGAGCTTGGAAACGAGGCTTCAGCTAAAGAAAAAAATACCCTTACGGTTTTGGAATTGGTTTTTGAGATGTATATGAGGGGTTTTAAATTTGTTGAAATGGATTTATATAAATCAGACGCCGTTAAATTTAAGGTTACCGATGACGGTCTTTTGCCTCCTTTATGCACTATTCAAGGATTGGGAGGAAACGCCGCCTTAAATATTGTAGAGGCGAGAAAAGAGGGAGACTTTTTTACTGTTGAGGAATTTAGGGAAAGAACCAAGGTTAGCAAAACGGTTATTGGACTTTTAAAAGAAAGCGGAATTTTAAAGGGTATTCCCGACACTAATCAGATGACTTTGTTTTAGAGTATGCTTTAGAATTACGTGCGGAACTTTTTAATATATTTATTATAAGAGAAAGCAAAAGATTTTAAAGAAATTATAAGGTAAAGGCTGATTTAAAGTTTTATAAAAGAGATGTAAAAAAATAAAAAAACTCTTTACAAATAAAAAATATGTGGTATAATATGACTTATAAAAGTTTTATATTTAAAGTCTTTGATTGAAAAGAGTACCTTTTTGTAGAAGTTACAGAGAGTCGGCGGTGGTGTAAGCCGATACGGATGCTTTTAGGGAATGGGTTCATGAGATTTCGGGCGAAAATTTTTTGAGTAGCTTTGGACGTGTCCTCACGTTATAGAGGTAAGATATGTTTGTATCTGATTTTTTAATGCTTTTTTGCGTTTGGGTGGCTTAACAAGGTATCTTGTCCCAATTGGGGTAAGATGCCTTTTTTTTGTATAAAAGTATGTTTTTATTTAATTCTATAGTCAAACCACTTGAAAATAATCAAAAGGAGGCGAGGGAACTTGGGGTGAGCGCGGTTTTACTTATCGCAGCTATTTTAAATGAGAAAAGAGTACTGACGGAGTTTTTGAATATTGTACATAGTCTTAAAAATGAACGCTCTTGTTGAGGTTTACAATGAAAGTGAGCTTGAGACGGTACTTTTTGGCGGGAGAACTTAATTAGAATAATATTTTAAGGGCTTATGAGGTGGTAGGGCCGAATGTTTTGGATTTATAGTTAAACTACTTAAAAAATGAACAAATTCAGCGGGTTAAAATCCTTTTTACCACGTTAGCGTCAATCGGCATAGGCTCCTAATTATAGTTTCTTTCCGCTGTCTCGCGAAAATAGTTTTAATCTCGCCTCCTTTTGTTTGTTTTTAAGTAGTTTGACTATAGGCTCTTCCGTCGAGACGGACGGTGTTAAAAATTATAATAAAATTAAAAGTCTTATGAGGAGGATTAAAAATGAGTTTAAATAAGGATTTTGGTGAGTATGGAGGACAGTTTGTCCCCGAAACGCTTATGAACACTTTAAAAACGCTTGAGAGAGAATATTTGGAGTATTGCTCTACAGACGAGTTTAAAAAGGATTTTATGGATTATATGAGACAATACGTGGGCAGACCCTCTGTTTTGTATTATGCCGACAGACTTACTAAAATGAGCGGAGGGGCTAAAATATATCTTAAAAGAGAAGACCTAAACCATACAGGGGCGCATAAAATAAATAACGCTATAGGACAGGCGCTTCTTGCCAAACATATGGGAAAGACAAAAGTTATAGCCGAGACGGGAGCGGGACAGCATGGTGTCGCTACGGCTACGGTTGCCGCTTTGTTTGATATGGAATGTGAGGTATATATGGGTGTTGAGGACATTGAGAGGCAAAAACTTAATGTTTTCCGTATGGAACTTTTGGGCGCTAAGGTTATTCCTGTTTCAAGCGGTACAGGAACGTTAAAAGACGCTACGAATGAGGCCATAAGGACATGGGCGGCGAGAGCGGAGGATACTTTTTATATAATAGGTTCTGCTGTGGGTCCTCATCCTTATCCTACTATGGTAAGGGATTTTCAAAGGATTATAGGAGATGAGACAAAAAAACAGATTATGGAGACTGAGGGAAGACTTCCTGATAAGATTTTCGCCTGCGTAGGCGGAGGAAGCAACTCTATAGGTATGTTTTATCCTTTTATTAACGATAAAGATGTTGAGCTTATAGGAGTCGAAGCGGCGGGCAAAGGTATTGAGACAGGAGAGCACGCTTCCGCTTTCGCTGAAGGAAGAACTGGTATTCTGCATGGAATGAAAACTTATATACTTCAAGACGACGACGGACTTATAAAAACGGCTTATTCCATTTCCGCGGGGCTTGATTATCCCGGTGTTGGTCCTGAACACTCATATCTTAAGGATTTAGGAAGAGTTATATATACTTCTGTTACTGACGACGAGTCTATTGAGGCGTTTAAAACGCTTTGCAGGTATGAGGGAGTTATGCCAGCCATTGAAAGTTCTCACGCTTTGGCGGCGGCACTTAAAGAAGCTCCTAAAATGAGAAATGATGAGATTATTGTCGTTAATCTTTCTGGCAGGGGAGATAAAGACGTTCATACTGTCGCTAAATATCTTGGAAAGAAATTTTAAGGGGGAATAATTTATTATGAATAGAATTGATAAAAAATTTAAGCTTATGAAAGATAGAGGCGAAAAGGCGTTTATTCCGTATGTATGCGGAGGCGACCCGTCTCTTGAGCATACTGAAAAAATTATTTACGCTCTTGAGGAGGCGGGTTGCCATATTATTGAGGTGGGA